>CAZMKW010000001.1:0-48832 GCA_964567205.1 uncultured Candidatus Saccharibacteria bacterium
CGAACCCGGCCCTCCTCCATGCCATGGAGGCGTAATACCGATTTACTATGGGCCCCAATATCATCTATTATACTTATTTTTAATATTTTTTCAATCATCCGATCGATGAACTCATGACAAATAAAAAGGAGTAACTCTTGCGAATTACTCCTATGTTGTACGATCCGCTAAAGCCAACATGGCATTAGCGATTACTATTGTAAGTTTAGCCCGCGTCATCGCCTCCCAACCAACGGGGGGCTCAAACCAACTATACTTCACGATGACAGGTTCCCGGCCAAAATGAGGCCAAGAGAATAATGGCTTACGAGACTTAAGAACAATCTTGCCCGCTTCGGTCCAGACGAGCAAAATCTTAAGATTGCCTGCGCCTATCATGTGGCACAACCAAGCAACGGATGAGGTAGGAAGGCGGATTTTTTTTCCACCAGGGCTTATCATAAAATCCTTCCCAGTACACGTTCGGCCCGGTTCCAATGGATGTATTATTGCGCCACGGTCTACTAGCACATTGCGCATAGCTCTTGCTCCGACGCCAGACCCGTTTGCTGTTTCGCGGTTAATAAATATCGCCCTAGGCTTCATAAGTATGCCTAACCACATTTTTTTGAAATTGCGACGGCACATTGTAAACCAGGGGGTAGCCGTGAATGGATGCCTCAACCATTGTTTTGCCCAAAGCAATGGAACTAGAAAAATCTCGAACATACAATCAAATAGGTCTGGATGATTGTATATTACAAGCATTCCCGGCTCCAACGGAGGCAATCCTTTGTAATTGTCTATCTGGATTCTCCCTCCGCAATAGAGTAACAGAAACAGAAGGAGAAGTGGGACGCCAACACCGTACATTACGGCCAGAATCCAGGCACTTACCAGAAAGCCGATAACGAGCTTCTTTGGCTTTTTCATGTTGTAATTCCTTTCTTAACAACACTCTCTCCGTAGAATGTGAATGAACACTTTTGTATTATCTTATAAAAAACAACTTATGTCAACGTTGCGACTAACAAAAAAACATGACTTGCTGACCATGTTTTAATTAAAAAATTTTTGGAAAAATTTATCTAAACAACCGCACGGCCACTCCAATGAAAGCTAATACTACGCCTATAATCCACGCGCGCATCGTAACTTTATATGACGGCCAACCAATTGCTTCAAAATGGTGGTGAATCGGTGTTGAAAGAAAAACTTTTTTCTTTCTGAATTTTTTAGACAAAAGCTGAATTATCACAGATAAAACTTCTATTACCAAAATTCCGCCAATTATCGGCACAACATAAACCGAATCTGTAAGAAAAGCCGTAACAGCCAGCACAGTTGTTAAGCCAAGTATGCCCGTCTCTCCCATATAAAACCTGGCAGGTGGAACATTAAACCATAAAAAAGCAAAAAGGGTTCCCGTAATAACCGCGCAAAAAGCCGCCAAATCAATCTTTCCTAAAGAAAAAGCTATGACCGTAAACGCTCCAAAAATCGACGCGAAAGTTCCGCCAGCCAATCCATCTAAGCCATCAACCACTCCTCCGGACCAACAGGCTAGTGTTGCTAAAATAAATAAAGGGATATACCAGAATCCGATAGAAACGTCTCCTAGAAAAGGGATATAAATCATATCCCATCCTAATTTTTGGTAAAACCAGATGCTTCCAACCAAACCGATTATGACTACCAATATTAAACGTTTTCTAAATCGCATTCCGCCACCAATGTATTTTCCGCCACCACCAACAGCTAAAATATCGTCTGCCAAACCCACAATAGATGCAACAACCAAAGTAAAAAGTGGGAGCCAGGTTTGACTTCTTGATAAAAAGTTAAACTGTGCTATCCACGAATCTGGAAAAATTAAAGATAAGACAAAAAATAAAAAAATTATAAAAACAACCGTTATCCATATAAGCAACCCACCCATGCGCGGAGTGCTCACCTCTTTCTCTTTATGTAAACCATTAAAAACAACCGCGTCTTCACCCGAGATCGCCTTCTGCCTTGCTGTTTTTTTCCAAAGTTTATGCTTATACAAAAAATTAGTTAGCAACGGGCACCAAAAAAAGGCGACAATTGAAGCTATGGCTGCAAGACTAAAAACTTTAATAACGTTAAAAGCAATATCTGTCATATTATTTGCATATTACGCCAGTACAACTGATTAATTTTTGCATTTCTAAAAACCTGTCGTCGGCGCCTAAAATTATATTTATTAAATAATCACTATTTTCCGGATTATTTAGCACCAAAAGTAAACAACCATTAGCTTCAATTGTAAAACCCGTTTTACTGAATACTACATTTGGGAGCTGTCCCAAAAGTTCGTCTGTGTTTTCTACGCTTCCAAAATAAGGGACATAAAACTCCTTAACTTTACTTATATCCGCTATTTTTGGGTAATTTTTTAAAATATATTCTGCGAGCATTTCTAGCTCTCTAGCTGTAGAAATATTTTCCGAACTCAAGCCGGTTGGATCCACAAAAAAAGTATTTTTTAAACCTATCTCCTCAGATTTTTGATTCATCAAAGCTACAAATTCCTTCTCTCCTATTAACTCAGATAAAGCATAGGCCGACTTATTACTAGACCTAACAAGCATTAAGTCTAAAAAACTTTCTACTGGCATTGAATCTCCTAATTCTACATCTTCCTTCATTGGATCCTGCGCATCAGCGACTTCACTAACCGTTATAGTGTCTGATAAATTATAATTATCTAACACAATGATTGCCGTCATTAATTTGGTTAGGCTGGCAATAGGTAATTTTTTATCAGAGAATTTATTAAAAATAACTTTGCGAGAACCAGAAAGATTGCTTTCAACAGATATTGCTGATTCTGCGACCACCTCTGTTTCGTCAGCCGGTTTAATATTATCCTGCGTCATATCCTGAGCTGAAACATTCTGCAAGCCACCAGAAATGTCTCCCAAGGCAACACCCCCATCTTGACCATTTAAGGGATGCACTAAAACCCACCTTATGCCAGAAAACATATACATAAAAACCACCAAAAAAACAAATGATAATAAAAATCCTCCGATGGCGCGTTTTAAATTCATTATTTCTTTTTTTCTCCTTTTTCTTTTATTACGCTAATATGAAGCTCCTTAAGCTGTTTTTTATCAATTTCCGAGGGGGCGTGCATCATAAAGTCTCGTCCGTCTCCGGTTTTTGGAAAAGCAATCACTTCTCTTATATTTGGTTCGCCCAACAATAAAGCAAAAATCCTATCTAAACCCCAAGCAATTCCTCCATGAGGAGGAGCGCCGTATTTAAAAGCCTCCATCATGTGTCCAAATTTTTCTTGTATGACGTCTTTTTTATATCCCATTATTTCAAAAACTTTTTCCAAAGCTTCCGGACGATGATTTCTAATCGACCCTCCACCAATTTCAAAACCATTTAAAACAACATCATATTGACTTGTTAAAATATTCTCAATATTTTTTTGTTTCATCAAATCTTCGCTGAACTCAGGCTTAGCGGCCGAAAATGGGTTATGCGTGAAGGTCCATTTCTTTTCGTCGTTCTTTTCAAAAAACGGGAAATCGACCACCCAACAAAATGCTAAAAGATTTTTATCATCAGGGGACCCTTCGGGTCGTTCCCTTATATCGGGCCTGTCTGTTTTATATTTTGCCATCGCCTCTTTATAAGATATCCTTGGAAATGGAATTTTTTGAATCTTTTTTTCGGGAAATAAGTTTTGCACTATTAAAATTAAAAGGCGTTCGGTAAGCCCCATAACGTCTTCCTGTTCAACAAAGCTCATTTCCAGATCGAGCTGAGTGAATTCCGGTTGTCTATCCCCTCTTGGATCTTCGTCTCTCAAACATTTTGCAATCTGAAAATATTTTTCAATACCGGCAACCATTAACAACTGCTTATATTGTTGCGGGGACTGCGGAAGAGCATAAAATTGGCCTGCGTTTAACCTTGATGGCACGATATAATCTCTTGCGCCTTCGGGCGTTGATTTTGTCAAAATAGGGGTTTCAATCTCGGCAAAACCCTCTTTATCCATAAAGTCGCGGATAAATTTTATAACCTTATGTCGCACAATAAAATTATTTTTCAACCTTTGCCTTCTTAAGTCTAAATATCTATATTTCATTCTTGTCTCCTCACCAATATCATAACCGTCCCCTTCGATAGATAGTGGTATGGCCTCGGACTCGGACAAAACTTTTAAACTTTCCACCGAAAGCTCAACCTGCCCGGTCTCTATCTTTGGGTTAATCATATTTTCCGGTCTTTTTACTACTTGTCCTCTTATTTCCACAACCCATTCAGGTCTTATAGTTTGAGCCAATTCATAAGCCTCCTTATTTGAGGGCACAAAAACAACCTGCATAATTCCACTTATGTCCCGCAAATCGATAAATAAAATCTTTCCATGAACCCTTCTTGTGTCAACCCATCCGCAAACCCTAACTTCTTCTCCAATATGTTTTGCCGTATCTTTTACTAAAAATCTTTGCATATATTAAAAATTTAAAAAATATAAAATTTATTTACTAAACCGAAAACTCGAAATTATCTTATCTAATATTTTCGGCTGGCTCTCGTTTGTTGCCACGCAGTCGTCATAATTTTTTTTCTGATCAGTATCACCCGGCTCTAACGGCAAATAAAAATCGCAATTTACAGTGGTTACAGCAAAATACGCGACAATACATTTCTGATTTTTAACCGTGGCATAATAGTAATAGTTGAATGCATGTCCGGTTGCCGAGTCTCCAGTTGCATACAAGCAATATTGAATATTATTTATTGTTTGCTTCTGCCCATCGACATCCCAATATCCCGGAGACGATATATTATTTTCTATTGCTTTTGAGCTTCCTCCTTGTTCAGATAAATTTTTTGCAACAATACTACTTATATTTGGACATTGATCGGGAAAAACATCGTAATTGCAGTCTCCCATAAGGATTTGTGGCTGTTGATTTTGGTCAAAAAATCCGTCCGGATATTTAAACTCAAAACCATAGTCGACGCTTTGGCGCGTTTCCCAGTCCGACGTTCCATCTTGCCGAACTTGGTTTTTTTGTGATAAAAATTCCTGGTACAAAAAATATCCTGCAAGAGCAGACACAATAATAATTATAAAAATAGCGAATATAGATTTATTCTTCATCATCCTATTCTAAAATGATCTTTATAAATTTTCTGCTTCCAACTTTTACTATCATTCCATTTTCTAATGTTATCTCTTCTCTCCAATCACCAACTCTTGATTCTTCATTATTCTTTATAATGTAAACTCCGCCACCATCAACAAGTCTTTTGGCTTCATTTTTTGATTGGGCTAACTTACTGTCGCACAATAAATCGAGGATCGAGTATTTTTCTTTAGACGTGCTAAACATCGGCACATCTGTTGGTAACTCTTTATTTCTAAAAACCCTGTCAAACTCTTCTTCAGCTTTCTGTGCAACTTTTTCTCCGTGGTACATTTTCACAATTTCCTTTGCTAATTTGGCTTTCTGGTCTCTTGGATTTATCGCGCTTTGATTTTTTTCAATTTCAGTAAGCGGAACTCTCGTGCAAAGTTCGAAATACCGGAGGATTAGATTATCCGGAAGAGACATAATTCTACCGTAAACATCAGAAGGCTTATCAGTAAGAGCAATATAATTATCCAGAGATTTGCTCATTTTTTCCTTGCCGTCCAGGCCCTCAAGCAGAGGAATCGTAATAACGTCTTGTGGTTCTTGGCCGTATCTTTTTTGGATCTGCCTACCCATTAATATATTAAATTTTTGATCGGTCCCACCAATTTCCACGTCAGCTTTCAGGGCCACAGAGTCATATCCTTGCAAAACAGGATATAAAAATTCTTCGACAGTGAAATCTTTGTCTTCCGCAAGTCGCTTTTTAAAATCTTCGCGGGCAGAAACTTGGCCATAGGTAACCTTTGTCGCCAACTGCATCATTTCCGTTAAATTCATCTTGTTCCACCATTCCGAATTATAGCGAATTTCCACTTTGCGCAAATTTAGAATCAATCCTGCTTGTTTTTTATAAGTTTTCATATTCTCCTTTATTTGCCTCTCTGTCATCGGCTCACGCTTAGAGGTCCTTCCAGTTGGGTCCCCAATTCTTGCTGTAAAATCCCCTATTAAAAAAATGATCTGATGCCCTACGTCCTGGAGCTCTTTCAGCTTCCATAGGCAAACAGAGTGCCCTAAATGTAAAACAGACCCGGTGGGATCAATCCCAAACTTTATTCTAAGCTTCTCCCCTTTTACCAGCCGCTCTTCTAAGTGGTCTTCTACAATAACTTCTTGTGCGCCTCTGGTCAGTATCTCTTTAGCTTTTTGACTATTGATTGTTACCATAATTTTAGATCAAAAACATTATTAAATAATAGCAATTTTTGTAAAAAAAAGAAAGTGATGTTTATACACTACTTTCCTTTACTCATTGCGACCCTCGTCCTCATCTCGCTGTCGATGATTTTACATTCATACATAAGTCGGCGACACTTAAAACTTATCTGCAAGTTTATAAATATCACCCGCACCCATGATTATCAAAACCTCTACTGGACTCATACTGTCTTTAATAAAACCTTCTAGTTTTTGCAATGGGAGATACCCGATATTTTCACGATTTATTTTTTTGACTAATTTCTCAGAGCTAACTTCGTTATTTATCGTTTTAGTTTCCCTACCGGCTACGTCATAAATATCAGTAATGATTATTTTATCAATCGACACGGATCTGAATGTTTTAACGAAGTCATTAAATAAATAATACGTTCTTTGATGCTGATGTGGCTGGAAAATACACATTATCTTTTTATTTGGATATTTTTCGCGGGTAGCTTTTAGAGTTGCTGAAATTTCGTTTGGATGATGACCGTAATCAGATACTATTGTTATTTCTTTACCATTTACGTTTCCCGTTTTAACTTCAAACCTCCTCCATGTCCCCCGAAACTCCGAAAGAGCCCTTAATGAAATACTGTCGGGGATTGCTAGAATTCGCGCAACCTGCAAAGCGGCCAACGCGTTTGAAACATTGTGTTGTCCGGGAATTTTTAAAACTCTATTTAGCTTTTTTGCCTCCGGTTGTTTTAAAGAATAATTTTTAATTTTAAATTTTACCTTTGAACTTGTAATTTTAACTTTTGAGTTTTTTTCATCGTCTTTATTAAAAACCAAAAACCCATTCATCGGAAGTCGCATAATAAAACTCTTAAACGCTTTTTTCACGTTTGCAAAAGTCTTAAAATAATCCAAATGTTCTTTATCAATATTTGTAATAACTTCTATTTTAGGCGAGTAATATAAAAATGAAGAATCGTATTCGCACGCCTCTATGACCAAAAATTTGCCTTTGCCCGACCTAAAATTTGAACCGCCAAACTCTTTTAATTTAGTTCCCACAATAACTGTGGGGTCAAGTCCGGCTTCCACTAAAATTAAACCGATCATAGCAGTTGTCGTGCTTTTACCGTGTGCTCCCGCCACTGCAATTGTATAATATTCTTTTGTTAGGTCACCCAAAGCTTCTGGATACGATTTAGTTTTCAGTTTATAGCCGGTAGCTTGCAACAGCTCAGGATTATCTTTTTTAATGGCGGGGCTATATACCACCAAATCTAAGTCTTGTTTTATATTTTCAGCGGAATTTCCAATAAAAACTTTTATGCCCTTTCTAGCCACAAAATCTGTGATTTCCGAAGCAACCAAATCAGACCCCGAGACCTCGTGTCCTTTTGAAAGATAATACTGCGCCAGTGCACTAACCCCTATTCCCCCAATACCTATTAAATGAATTCTCATTTTGATTGTTTTATTCTGCCTTTCTGTTCTTTTGAACACTCGGAACATATAACATGAGTTACGCATCCTTCTGTTTTTTTATAAAACCCTGACTCCCCCATATCTTTTCCGCACCACCCGCAAACATTTCTGACCGGAAATTCTTTTTCCGGCTCGGGCCGTTCTGGTTCTCTAGGATCTTTGTTTTCTATGTTCTTCATGTTTTTAATTTTTTAACTGGTGCGATTCTAAAATTGTGTAAGCTGGGCCACCCTTTTTCATTTCCGACTCCATAACTTCAATTGATTCTACGGTGAAAATTAAATCCAAATTTTCGTTTATTTCCGGCCTTTCTTCGGGCTCAATTACCCGCCACTCCATGGCGCTAATTCTGGCTAAAGTAATATGTGGCGCGAATACTCTGTTTTCCGGAACAAAACGAATTTTTTCCGTTAAAGACATTTCCAAATCTTCGCGAAGCCCCGACAACTTTTCTGACTTATCGCCCTGTGCCCAAACAAATTTTGGTGGTATCTTTTTCGGTGGAGCATATAAAACTTGGCTTATATTCAAAGAAAAAGAATTGTGCCTTTCTGCAACCTCTTTTACAATCAAACAAACTTCGCCTATTTCTTCTTCTGTAAGCGCGCCCAAAAATTCCAGAGTAATATGCAGATTGTCTTTTGGCGTCCATTTGGCAGGCAAACCTGACCATTTTTCGGCATAAGAAAACAGCTCTCTTTTTATGTCTCCAGGCAAATTTATAGCTACAAAAACTCTATGTCTTTTTTCCATAATTATTGGTTACAGATATAACTTATCCTATCAAAAAAATGCCTCCTTAACAATATTTGACAAGACGAAATTAGAATGTTAATAATAAGCTGGCACATTTCATAGGGAGACTAACGTGAAAAAAGAAGACGAAAAAAAAATTGAGGTAAACGACTTCGTAATTGTGGTCATTCCCGACCACAACCCGCCCATCCGTTGTTGGGGCCTAGTTACGAGCCGATTTCCAAGCGGAAACCTGAACGTGCAAATCGAAGACGCGATGACTGGAGATCTCGCCGTCATTATCGCTAAGCCGGAAAACCTTCTTTTTGTCCGACGAACGCAGGGAGAATTTTCTACGCCCTCGCTGGCGTTTGCGTGGTACAACAGCGAATTAGCCCTGGAAAACACGCTCTATAGGATTCTAAACCGAGAAACAAGGGCCCTACTCAGGATAGAGCGAAAAATAGCAAGAAGAAGCGACGAACGCCGGCAAAGCTGGCTTCAGCTCTTCCATTTAACGCGCAAACCCAAGTCCCCGCCCGGATCTTAAGATTCGGGCTATTTTTTTACAAAAATATGATAGAATAAGAATATGGCAAACAAAGAAATTTCTAAAATTTTTCAGGAAACAATAAGGCTCTTGGAAATAAAAGGAGACAAAGCTTTAAGTTATAAGATAAGGGCTTACAAAAACGCCATACATATTTTAGATAATCTAAAAATTGACATTAGCGATATTTATAAAAATAAGGGATTAAAAGGAATAAGAGAGCTGGGCATAGGCGAAAAGAATGCAAAAAAAATTGAGGAGTATATAAATAAAGATAAAATCACTGAATTTGATGAGTTAAATGAGGAAACTGCCATACAAAACATCATAGCTTATTTTTTTCAGTCAAAAGGTTTAGGCTTGCAAGAATTGAAAGAAAATGCTAAAAAGAGAAAGATAATATATTCTAGATTCACAAAACCTGCAAAACAATTACTGGAATTAGCCGGTTCGGTTGATAAGGCAAAGGAAGCCATAAACAAAGTAGCTCAATGGGCAAACACCAGAAAATTAGATTACGCCATTGAAACTGTTTTTAAGAAATGGCTGGAATTGGACAGATTAAAACCAAAAGAGATAGTTAAAAAACCGTTTTACAGAGGAGATCCGATGATTTGGTCAGAAACCAAAAAAAAATGGTTTGTTATTTCAAAATACGGCGAATGGCTAGAGTTCGCCGATAAACAATCCACAATTGAGTGGAGAGTTATTTCTTGAATCTGGTATTCGGAAGTTAGAATTTAGAATAGAGTGAAGAATTCAAAATTCAAAATTCTATTCCAGCTTCCAGATACTAAATTCCAAATTCAAATGTTAACACATACAGATATAAAAAAAGGAGTTGAATTTATTTACGAGGGGCAGCCTTGGGTTGTTTTGGATTCGGCCGCTATGAAAATGGCCCAAAGAAGGCCCGTCATACAAAGTAAAATAAAAAATCTTATAGATGGCAAGGTTCAACAGGTAAACTTTCAACAAGGCGACATGTTTGAAGAAGCAAATTTAGAAAAAAAAGATATTAAATTTATTTACCAGAGTAAGGGTGAGTATGTTTTCTGCGAACCCAACGACCCCTCAAAAAGATTTTCTTTTACAGAGGCGCAAATTGGCACACAAGCAAAATATCTACGACCCAATGAAATTGTTGTCGGAATTATTTTCGAAGAAAAAATAATTAACTTTAAGCTTCCAATTAAAGTGCAGTTGAAAGTTAAGGAATCCGCCGCAGGAATCAAGGGAGATCGAGCTCAAGCAGGAACAAAAGAAGCAGTATTAGAATCTGGTGCCGTAATACAGGTTCCCCTATTTATTGAACAAGGAGATATAATTGAAATTAACACTGAAACCGGAACATACGTAAAACGCGCCGAAAAAGAGTAACTAAAAAATTAAAAGAGGGGCTAATCCCCTCTTTTAATTTACTTTTTAATTGGTGCGGATGGAGGTGGCGGTGGTGTTGACGGGGTGGCAGGAGGCTCTGCAAACGAGCGCTGGCTGATTTCCTGCTCAACAACTTCTTTAGCACGCGAGTATTTTAATTTTGAGATTTTTTTAACTGCATCAACAATTTCCGGCTTCCCTTTGTCGTGCGGTAGAGTATCCATCTTAAACGGAGTTGAAATTTTTCCATTAATTAACATTTTTACAATCATTGTGCGGTTATCCAAATTCACCAAGTCAAAGCGGGAAAATCCCGGTTCAAACTGCTTTTCTAATTTTTCAGCATCTTCGGCTCCAATTCTGAAAGCTCCCATCATTCCAACGTTTCCTAAAACCGCTTCTCTGATTTGGTCAGTTAGTTGCGGCATATATTGATGAGCCATTGTTAGGTTTAATTTGTATTTTCTGGCCTCAGATAAAATTGTGGAGATTGAATCTGTTGTAAAGTTTTGGAATTCGTCTATGTACAAATAAAAATCTTTTCTTTCGTCTTCTGCGATACGTGCCCTTCTCATTGCCGCCATTTGCATTTTTGAAACTAAAATTAATCCAAGTAAAGAGCTGTTAACTTCTCCAGTCAAACCTTTTGATAAGTTTGCCAAAAAGATTTTTTTGCCATCCATTACTTCTGATAAATCGAAACCTGAGTGCGCCTGACCGATAATATTTCTCATCATTTCGTTTTCAATAAACCTGCCTAATTTCGAAACAACGTATCCTAACATGTCAGATCTAGTAGACCCTGTCGTTTGCGCCCATTCTTTTGTCCAGAAAGACCTTACAATAGGATCGGAAACCTTTGCTAACCTCTGCTGTAAAAATGAAGGGTCGGTAAACATTTTTGGAATTTCAACTAAAGTTCCCGGATTATCTTTATCAGCCATTAAAGCCAACATCGCGTTTCTCATATAGTGCTCAAACATCGGGCCGATAATTTCTGGCGGGAAAAGCTTCATAAAAATAGCAATCATTTCCTGAACCGCAAAATCTTTTTGCTCCGGAGAATCATACTCTAACATATTTAAACCGCACGGCCTTTCTGTATCAAAGGGTTCAAACATAACAACGTCATCAATCCTTTCTTTGGGAATTGAAGCTAAAACACCGTCAATCAGTTCTCCGTGCGGATCGATAACCGCAACTCCTTCTCCATTTAAAATATCCTGCATAATCAGACCTTGCATAAAATATGATTTACCGGTGCCGGTCTGTCCAATATAATAGAAATGCCTTCGTCTATCCTCTCTTGAAGCAAAGTAGACTTTCTTTTTTTCGTTTCTGTAATCAACCTCTCCAATCAAAAGCTCGCCTTTTCCCGGAAGGTCTGAAGGTGGCGCAGATGAGACTGATTTTGCGGCTTTAATATACGGAGTTTCAATATAATGTGTTGGAAAATGATAAATACTTGCCAGCTCTTCTAAGTTTAAAATACTTGCCTGATTTTTATTAAAATTCCTAAAACTATAGTCATATACAAATTTTTGTAGTTCTTTTTTATAAACTTCTTTTGGTTTAAAACTGTTTATGGCAGACAAAGAAAACTGGCTAAAAGCAGAAAGTAAGTGGTTTAGTATTTCCTCGGCTCGACCTCCTGTTTGAGCGGCTGCCACAACTCTTATGTTTGTCTCAAACGGTTGTTTTTGTATTTTATTTTGGATAGCATCATAACCCTTTTGGTCAATTCCCTGCTCTTTTCTTTGACCCTGAAAATCTATTTCTTTTTCTTTCAAATTTTTCGGACCTCGCACAAAAACTTCATCTATTGCCCCTAAAATATCCATAACGCTCCAGCTCGACGAATCTATGGCCGCATCTTTTACCGACTTCCCTTCCCTAATTTTTTTTAATGCTTTTTCCCCGGCCTTCCTTAAATTTAATTTAGACAAAGGTCTTATTAAAACTTGCACAGCCCCGCCCTCGTCCGGAGAAATTTTGCTTAATGTATTTGTTACTAACGCCAATGGATCTGTTTCTAAGGATTGATAGGTACTTATTGGAAAAAGCGAACTTTCCGAAAGCCTTAAATAAGCACCCGCGGTTGCACCTTGTGGTTCAAAAATTGTATAATCCTGTGGAACCTTATCTACAACCGCATTTGGATAAACACCTTGCACATATTTTTCAAAAACAGATTCTAAATATTTTGGAACCGCTACGTAAAAAGAAATATCAGAACTTCCTATCTGGGAGGCGATTTCAAATGCGCAACATGGCGGGTCCTGAAACGGCCTTGGCTTTTTTAAGTATAAAAAGTTAGCAAAAACCTGTTCCATTTGGGCAATCATCAGCTTCTCTTCTTTTTGCGCTTCGCCCTCCTTTTTGGTAGAGTGTTTGGGCATCATCACTAAAAACAAAACCATTTCCAATCCGCCAAAAACAGATTTTTTTTCATTCGATTCTGAGTTTAGCGCTATAATAAAAGCCAACACTATCATCAGAAAAACCAAAATTAATCCCGGAATAATTATTGCCATATAATCTTAAGTTTTTTTATCGTCGTCGGTATCGTCGTCGGAGGGTTTCATAATTTTTTTGTAAAAACCTTCTTGGGCTAAAGTGTCGTGCAAAACATCCAAGAGATATGGCTCATTCATTTTTTTTGCGACCTGTATTGCAAAAACAACGCCCTTTTCTCTGGCGACCCGCAAAAGATGTTCTATTTTCTGTCCCTCTCCTAAAAATTCTATTTTTTGAGCTTTTTTCTCCGCCTCTTTTTTAGTACTATCGTCCAACTCCATCATTTCTATTTCTCTTCTTAACTTCGCTGACACAATTTTACTGTCTGATAAAACCTCTCTTCTCTCCGGAACTTTTTCCTGTTGCTCAACTCGCCCGGGCTGTTCGCCCGAATAAGGAGTTTTTTCCGGAGACACTTTAGATCTTTCAATCTCTTCCTGTTTGTCTTTGTTGTCTGCCATCTTCAGTTGGTAGTTAGTAGTTGGTAGTTGGTAAAAATCTTTTAAAGAATCTACAAACTATTAACTATAAACTACTCTCTCGTATTATTTAACTATCAGATCGATTAAATAAAAATTTATCTTTCCTGAAGAAAAATTTTGGGAAGTATTATCCACGCCGGTTTGGACCGTTATTTTTAACCCCGTTGATTGCTTTGAGACTTCGTATATTTTTGTGCACGGAGTAGGATCAAACGCAGGTTTTAATAAAGCCCCGCACATGTTTGGGTTAGGAAGCCACGGACTAATAGTATACCCATCTAAAGGAACAAATTTTCTTCCTTCTGAATCCATAATATCCCCTATATCCCAAGAACCACGTTCTATGTTTTCTGAGCCTTTATTTTGTGCCCCAACTGTAACCTGAATAAATTTAGCTCCCGGATTAGATATTGCCAAATTTCCCTGACTGGATGAAAGATATTGGCTATTTGTGACGTCAGATACTTTTAAAATTTGGCCCCGGTCTATCGAAGACTGAAAAACAAACCTTGTGTTACCCAAAGCTTTTTCATAAACGGGCAGAACCGGCGTATTATCTGTTGGCGTGGCAGGTTGCGGAGGCTTTTGTGCCATCCTTAAAATTAAATAAGTAATCACCACAGCGACCAAAACTATGACCGCCAAAACTAAAAGCAATCTTGATACTTGTCCGGAAGATTTATTAATATTCATATTTTTATAGTTACGTATTATTTATAGATAATTATAATTATTTTATTTTACCACGAACTACTCGTAACGCAATGCCTCAATCGGATCCAGTTTTGCCGCAGACCTTGCCGGAAAGACTCCAAACGATATTCCTATAGTTCCTGACACACCAACCGCAATTATTATTGCATACAAAGGTACGGTAAATACCCATTCTAATCCGGCATATTTTGCGATTATAGATACTATCCAGCTTAATACTGCTCCTAATAAAATTCCTAAAACTCCGCCCAGTACCGTAACTAAGATAGATTCCACTAAAAATTCCGTCATGATGTTTGATTTTGTAGCTCCCAGGGCTTTTTTTAAACCTATTTCAGCTGTTCTTTCAGTAACAATTACATACATAATATTCATAATTCCAACCCCACCCACAATCAGAGAAATCGAAGCAATCGCGATTAATAAAATTGTTATCCCATTAAAAATTGTGTTAAATGTATCCATCGCTTCAGCTTGAGTTGTAACTGTAAAATCATCTTTTGCTGGATCTGTAATGTTGTGAAGCCTTCTCATGGTTTCACGAATCGACTCGGCGGTAGCGTCTCCCAAATTTATGTTTTTCAATTGTACCACGCCGACGGTTATATAATTTATGCCGAGCATTTTCTTCTGCGCTGTAACAAGGGGCATATATAAACCGTCATCAATCCCGCCCGTTGCCATAGAGCCCTGAGGATTATAAACCCCTATAACCTGAAAATTTGACGTACCAATTCTGATTAACTTCCCCAAAGGATCGTCTTGTCCAAATAAATCATCCGATAATGCGCTCCCCAAAATCACCACCTGATTAGCGCCAATATCTTCGGCCTGTGTAAAAAATCTTCCCACCTTAAGGGTGTGTTTATCAATATTAAACATCTCCGCTCCGGCGGCATAATAAATAACATTCTTTGCATTATCTCGGTAGCTAACCACCGCAAGACCCGTAGCTATTCCATATGCTCCGGAAACATTTGATAATTTTTTTATTTCATCAAGATTAGAAGTTTTAAAAGAAGTAATTTGCACTATAGAGGTCGCCCTACTAAAGTCGGCGGAGGTGGCATTATTATTAGCCCTGTTTTTAGTGGTTGGTGGCACTCTAGTTTCTATAAAAAGAGTGTCTGTTCCCCACGAAGAAAGCTGGGCATCAATCAAACTTCTAAATCCGGCTCCTGCCGATAAAACCACTATGACCGTAGCAATCCCTATAACAATTCCCAGCGTAGTCAAAACCGTACGAACAGGATTCGCTGTCAGGGCCTTCATAGATTGTTTATAAGCCTTAAACATGATGATTATAATTATCGTCACCCCGCCCTCTAAGCTCTGCGTTCGTGTTCTACATAACACCTACAGCATAGAGGGCGGGGTAAGTCTCGCTATCGCTCGCTTATTCGTATCTTAACGCGTCGATAGGATTTAATTTTGAAGCCTTAAGCGCCGGGTATAAACCAAAGATAACTCCTGTTAAAATTGAAACTCCGATGGACAAAAGAATAGACCAAATTGAAACTACAAACGCCCAGTCATAACCCAAATAGCGCATAAGCAAAAACATTAAATAAGAAATTAATGTGCCAATTATTATTCCAATAATTCCACCAAGAAAAGTCAGCGTCCCCGCTTCTAATAAAAATTGATTTCTTATGGCGGAGTTTGTTGCGCCAACTGCCTTTCTTAAACCTATCTCCCTGGTTCTTTCAGCAACGGTTGCCATCATAATATTTAAAATACCAATCCCGCCGACAACTAAAGCTATTGCGGCCATAGCAGTTAAAAATAACCGCAAGGCATTTGTAATGGTGCTCAAAATATCAATTGCATCAGCGAGATTTCTAACAGTAAAATCAACATCCACATCGCTCTGAATATGATGCCTTTGTTTTAAAACATTTGTTATGTCAGCAATAGTTTGGTCGATATTATCTGGAGAATCAACTTTTATATCTATAGCACGCAAATAATGTATTCCTAAAAGCTGTTCCTGTCCTATTACTAGCGGTAGATACACTTGGTCATCCTGATCTATAAAAAGACTGCTCCCCTGTTTTGCCATAACTCCAACTATGCGCAAAGGAACTCCGCCAACTTCCGTTTGCGCCGAATTCCTTACCTTAATCACCTGCCCTATCGGATCAACGCCCGTATTCTCAAACAATTGCGAAGCCACGGCATTTCCGAGAACCGCCACGTTTGCATTCCCCTCTCCTTGCTGCTGGTCAAAAAATTGGCCAGATTGTATCGTAGTGTTTAAAACATCGGGATAATTATAATCAGTTCCGATAAAATTTGTATCAATCGTTTTGGCTCCCCACGTTACCGAGGCTGATCCCATAACTAAACCAATAACTGATTCTGCGTGCGGAACTTGGGACTTACTTTTTAGGGCATCCGCATCAGAATTTACAAGAGTGGTTATAGTGATACCATATAACTGTGCCGGTGGCCCTTTTTCATTGCTTTTTCCCGGCTGAATACTTATTAAATTTGATCCCAGTTTGGTAATTTGACCTATAATCAAACTCTGTGCGCCAGCTCCCAAAGCAATTATAATAATCACTCCCGCAACTCCGATAACAATCCCCAAGATAGTCAAAAACGACCTGCCCTTTCTGGCAAGCAAAGTTCTAAAAACTAATTTTATCGTTCCAATAAATTCCATTGGGTATTGATAAGTTGAGTCAGCAGAGTTATATTTAGAATGTGTTATTTGACATTTGCCATCTTAACTCATTCAAAAGGAGCGTTGAAATGAAAACTCCGATGGTCTTTATAGCGTTTATTATCACCCTCGTCGCGGGTTTGTGGCTTAAATTGGGCTTTCTAATTATGATAAGTCTCTCCGCCATCGTGCTCTGCGCACTTTTGGAATTACGGTCTCTGGCGACGCCCACACTTTACTGCCACGATTGTGGTAAAAAATGGAAGCGATCAAGGGTGGCAAAAGATAATATCGGCATGTTTCCAAGGTGGACATGTCCATGCGGAAAATCCCACCCACTTCCCGTAGATCGCTGATTCGATTATAAGCAGTTCGGATGTTTCTCTTATGAGAAATTTCTTCGGACTGCTTTTTTTTGCAAAAGTTATTTTACCAAATCTCCATCACCGGCCGCGATTGTTCTTTTTTCTACTTTTGCGTCCGAAACAATACTTCCATCTTTTATTTTAATAATTCTTTTGGCGTGGTTTGCGGTGTCAGTTTCGTGAGTAACTAAAATAATCGTATGTCCCTGATTATTCAATTTCTGTAAAATATGCATGATCGCATTTCCCGATTTTGAATCAAGATTTCCTGTTGGTTCGTCTGCAAAAATTACAGCAGGATTATTAACCAAAGCTCTTGCAATTGCGACTCTTTGTTTTTCTCCGCCAGAAATTTGATTTGTAAAATAATTTAACCTATGCGAGAGACCTACAGATTCTAAAGCTTTTTCCGCTAACTTGTCGTAGTCCGCTTTTTTGCTGTAAATCAATGGAAGTCTTACGTTATCTAAAACAGTTGTCCTAGCCAATAAATTAAACGATTGAAAAACAAAACCTACTCTTTCATTGCGCAACATCGCAAGATAAGTGTCATCAAAATTTTTTGTATCCTTACCCTCAAATTCATATGTTCCCGATGTTGGTCTGTCTAAAAAACTTAAAATATGCATCAATGTTGACTTGCCAGATCCCGATGGTCCCATAATTGCAACAAATTCACCTTCGTGTATTTGAAAACTTACATCATGTAAAACATGCGTGACGACTTCGTCATTTACATAATTCTTTTTCAAATTTGATACTTTGATAAGTTCTGCCATTTCTATTTCATATACACGATAATTTTTTGGCCTTCTCTTAATCCAGATAATATTTCAACCAATCCCCCGTCTGCTTGAAGCCCCGTCTGAACTTCGACTTCGTGATACGTGAGTTTTTTTACATCATCAACAACCCTCACATATTTTTTATTATTTTTATTAATAACCGCGGTTGAAGGAACCGCCAACGCGTCATTTTTTTCCGAAGACAAAATAGTCATATTCGCGGTCATACCAGGTTTTACTTCAGGAATATTTTCTAAACTTCCCTTAACTTCATAGTTAACTACACCAGAAACAACGGTAGACGCTGGATTAATACTTAAAACTTTTCCTGCAAAATGTTTATCCGGGCCCAAGGCGTCAAAAGTATAATCAACGGACTGCCCCACTTGAAGAGAAGCAATATTTGCCTCACTCACATTTGCTTCTGTGTGAAGGTTATTTACATCCTGCAAAACTAAAACCTCTTTCGAGGGCGCCGCCAATTCACCCACTTTAATATCAACTTGGGTTATTGTTCCAGATGAGGGAGCTATAATAATTAAATTATTTAAAACTGCTCTTGCCGCATCAACTTGCGCTTGTGCAAAATCTATATCCTCCTGCCTTGGTGAAGATTGTTTGGCAGACAAATTGTGCTGAGCCGTTTGAAGTGCAACTTTATATAAGGACAGACTGCTTTGCAAAGTATTAATACCACTTAGCGCAGAACTGACTGCGGATTTTTGAGAATCCAAAGCAGATTTGTCGGCAACAGTAACGCTATCCTTATAAGTATCAGTTCCAGTTTGATCGCGAATAATTTGCAATGATGCTAAAACGCTCGTTAGAGAATTTACAGAATTAGAGACTGCCGTATTTATGGCATCAGTATTGCCTAAATGGGTTATGCCATTTTTCACAACAGCCAAATTATTACTTATATTGTTAACATTATCGTGAACCGGACTCCAAGATGAATCTGCCGACAGAAAATAAGTATCTTGAATTATTTTTACCACTGCCTCGGCGTTAAAAATTGCCGTATATCCGTCATTTAATGCATTAAAAACTCCGTTAACCGCATTATCCAAATTAACTTGTGCTAAAGATTCTGCATCTTGTAATGATTGAATATCATTTTGAGTTGCGCCATTAATTAATTTATCGTAATTTGCTTGCGACTGGTTTAGATTTGCAAGAGCAGAAGTTATATCAAGCGAAGCTAAAGTCTGACCCTGATAAACACTGTCCCCCTCTTTTACGGAAATCTTTTTTACAACCCCAGTGTTTTGAAAACTTAAAATAAGATCCGTCCCACTTACAACTTGTCCGGTTGAAAGAACTGTTTGTTGCAAATTTTGTTTTGTTACTACACCTGTTTGGATAGATGTATTTACCTTTGGTTTAAAAATAAAATATCCGATCATAACAACAACAACTAAAATTGCTATAATCCAGATGTTTCTTTTTCGTTTTAAAAATTTTGGTATTTTTATTTTCATAAATTTTTTTATTTTAATTGCTGAAAGTTTTCGCTTTATTTAGCCATTTTGCAAATTGGCAATCGGAATTGTGTGGCGGTGGCGCTGGGGTTTTTAAACATTCAACCGCATCTTTAAAAATTTCGTAAATATCAGATGGGTTGGTATCTATTTCCACAACTTCTTTTCTGAATGGTAGGCGGTCAATGAATCCCCTGCTCTTATCTACTATATAGAAGGCCAAATATCCTTTGTGTGCTGTTTTATATCCATTTTTCTCCATTAAAAATGTGTACGTATCTAACTGTAATTGAAATCTGTCATATACTTTTGCTGCCGTGCTTCCGGTTGATTTATAATCTAACGGCGCTATTTTTCCATTTTCAAATTCTAAAACATCGTCAACCACTCCAAACAATGTCGCCTTAAGATCCGCATCAAAATATCTTATTCCCGCCAGATTGTTTCTCCACTGATTCAGTAATTTTTGATTTCCAAATAAACGAGCTTTTATTTTTTTATCTTCAAGCAAGGGTGGTTGTATCTTCTTTGAACGATACGTATCAAATTCTTCTTTTAATAAACTGTCTACGGCAGAATTTAAAGCATATGGATATGGCGGTGGTCTTTTTATTCCCAAATTTTTATCTAGCCAAAAACAATGCGGACATTCTAGAAATAAATTTAACGAATTCGGTGATAATTGTATTGCTTTTCCATTTGCCATATTTATTATATATTACCAAAAATTTCAAACAAAAAAAAGCTCTCACCGGAGTGAGAGCATAGAACTTATTAAGCCAATCTCTTAGCACAGAGAAATGCCAAGCTGAACCGGCTTTTCCTTACGCGGTTTTGGCGGAGGAAGCTCGCCGTAAGCGACCCTATCCAGCAACTTGGACAATCCGGCGGGACCCGTGTATGCGCCACCGGCTATCTCGTCGATAATCACGGGTTGGCCGGGAATTTCCTCAATGGAAAGCTGAGCGGCAAGCAAAGACTTGCTCCCCGCATCGCCCAGAGCAACAGCAGCAACCGGCACGTTCACGCCATAGTAATGCGCCCACGAATCCAGTACTCCTGCCAAGGCTAAGGCTTTCCCGCCAATACAGATTGCGATGTCAAAGCCGGTCAGTCCTTCTTCTGCTAAAATCCTAATCTCCTCGGGATTGCGGTGGCAACTCATAACGTGAGCTTTAATGCTAGGTATTTTCCTACTGCACATGCCATCACCGCCGAGAATCTTCCTAACTTCCGGAAGGTCGGTGTCACTGCCCAAAACGAGCAGAACATTTGGCACCTTCCGAACAGGATAATCCACGTGCATAACCTCGCGGAGGTAATGCTCAATGGTATGGCCGGTCAGTCGCCAGAAAATATAGCGGTAAGCCTGAGTCGTCCGGGCTATAAGATCCTCGGGCATTACAAATGAATGGACAATGTCCACATGCTCGGGAATCTCCGGCAACAACTCTTTGACACCGTGCGTCTCCTGGTACAGCTTCATCGCAGCCGATAACCACTTACGTACCGGATCTTTGTCAAAAGATCCTGGCGCCCGACGGCCGATTGCCGGCTTTCGGCTAAGCAACCATTCGACGTAGGGCCAGAAACGTGACGAATCCGGCGTAAGAACTTCATCGACGAGAGTGCCATCTTCGGCAAACTCAAACTTAGTATCAGGTTGTTCAATTCCGTGCTTCCGCGCATAATCGCGTCCGATTTGGTAAATCTGCATTGCCCGCATGCTCGCAACCGGATACTGCAGAATAACTTCCTCAGCCGGCACGTTTTCGTCATGGCCTTCTTCGGCCTTGGTGGTTGGTGTGAGAATCGGACTTGGCAGCTCATCGCCGTCCTGCAAGCCTGGTGGCAACCTATGCCCACAGACTTCCCCGGTTTTTTGGTATTTTGGAACGGCCGTACCGGCCAAGCACCCGCGCACCACGAACTCGTACTCGGTCGTCCTCAATTCTTTAACCACCATAGCACGAGCTTGAAGATCGATGTTGCCCCGATGCTCCGGTGGCAAAAACTCGTCTATACCTGAGCCGTAGGCCACCATGTGATGCGGAATGCCGTACTCATCCATCATCTGAAGCCAGAAGACAGTCATGGCGCTCAATACAATCCCTTTGTGCTTGACAAGCGCATTCACAACAAAATCTTTGGCGCTTATGCCGTCAGTGGCAACAACAAGCCTGTTGCCAACAGGCAAGCGGTTGCTATCGCGGACCTTTCCGCGATTCAGAAGTTTCAAGCCGGGCAGCACTGGCCAACCGGCTCTTACGGGAGATAACTTTGGCATTTCTCGCTCCTTTCCTTCTATGTCGGTGACAATGAACTGCAAATTTCTTGCTTTCACGCGAAAGCACTTACTGTTCTAAAATTACACAATATTATGCTTTTTGTCAAACTTAAAAACCAAGCTCAATCCAGCGCCATTTTCCGTATTGGTCTTTATTAAATTTATAATTTGAGTATTTATTTTTTAAAATTATTTCTTTTACGACCGCCTTCTGATCGGGACTGAATTCCATAAAGATTTTACCGTCCGGATTCAAATATTTTTTGGCTTCTTTCAGAAACTTTTTGATATAAAAAAGCCCATCGGCTCCTCCGAATAATGCCTGACTTGGCTCAAATTTTAAAACTGATTTTTGGATTTTGTTTTTTTGCGTAGTTGGAATATATGGTGGGTTTGCGAAAATATAATCATATTTATTTCTAATATTTTTGAAAACGTCGGATTTTATTATTTTACTTCGCCAGGCCGAAGCCTCTGGCGAAGGCTGGTTTAATTTGTAGTTTATTTTTATCTGAGCGATTGCGTTTTTGTCGTTGTCCGCCATGTCGCATAATAAACCTGGCATATTTTTTAATAACGCAATTCCAATACATCCTGACCCACAAAAAATATCCAAAGCCCTTATTTTTCTCCTGTCGTGAAAAGTGCGCGATAGCGCACTTTTCACGACAGGTCTTACAATGGACTTTATCGCCTGGTCTACCCAAAATTCTGTTTCCGGCCGCGGTATCAGCGGTCTTTTTGATAAATCAATTTTACACGACAAAAACTCAGTAAATCCGATTACATAATCTAACGGCTCAGCACCGTTGAGCCGTTTAATATCTTTATAAAATTGTTTTGTCGGCCTGCCAAAGTATTTTTCCTTTAACAGCCACCCTAATTCTTTTTCCATTATGTTAATCCTTCCTGATATTCTACCCCATTTATCACCGGAAACTTCGGGTAAATTTTTTGTACTCTGCCGACTTGACCATCTTCGAGCCGAACTTTGCACCCTCGCGGATGAAAACTGTCGCCCGTTAAAATATCCTTCACTTTTCCATGAGTTAATTTGCCGGTGGGTTGATCCGCCTTTAAAACAATGTCCACTTCCCCGCCAATTTTTATATTTACTCTAGTCTGACCGTTCATGTTTTATTTTTACGGGCACGACGCAAATTCACAGTTTGAACCAACGCGTCCTACATAAGATCCGTCCGGACAAAGCTCTGCGTCTTGAGGGCACGCTCTATTAAATTCTGAATTATCAGCTAGCACTACCGGAATCTCAAGAGCGTCGTCGTTTTCAGGAAGCCCCGACGGATTATCTTTACGCAATATTAATGAGCCCTTATTGCTGTATGCATTTTTGTCTACCTCAAACTTTATCGTCGCCCCAAATGGCACAAAATCTTCTGTCATCCAATCGCTCTCGGCAGTGGCAATCCCCTGTCCGATTATTTTACCATCCCAATCAACTACAACAACCGGGAGGCTGCCTTCAAAAAACCATGTTCCCCGCGCTTCTCCGAGAACAGTTAAGGGACTTTGTATATTTTGATTTGGGCGCGGAATATTAACGCGAATAAGATCTGTTTTTTCCTGCTCGTTACCAATATCTTCAATAAAAGTTTTTTCTCCTTCTCTACATTGTCGCGGGTAGCTTTCCATAACAGGATTTCCCGCCGCAACACACTCATCGAAGTTTAAAACTTGATGTTGCTTAATTTCTTCACTAGGTTTTGGCCACGCAACAACTCCGGCCACAACAATCGCTATAACTATTAATATAAATATATAAATTATTATTTTTTTATTCATAAATTTTACAATTTTTTTGTTTTACAGTTTTAAAAATCCCCACAAGCAACGGAAGCATAAATGTGACGGTGTAATAAATGTAAACATCTAATTTATAATACCCACCAACGGGCTTAAATAATAAAACTAAAAATAAATAATCAAATACAATAGCTATCACAGTCCAGGCAATTGCTATCTTTAAATAATAAATAATCCCTCCACCCGTTTCGCCTTCGGCCGGGTTTATTTTTTTTATTAAAACCCAAAGAGTAATTAAAATACCAATCGGCGCAATCGCCCATCCAATTAAATTCGCGGGCATTACCATAAAAAATATTATGCCCAAAACATACCCAACAATCCAAAGCCCAATTCCCCACCCTAACGAATCTTTTGAAAATTTATTGTCCATAAATTTTTTTACTTTTTTTCGAGGATATTAATGCCAAAGTTTTTTAACTCGTTAGATAACGGAAGCATAGGAATCCCAACAATATTAAAATAATCTCCTTCGATTTTTTCTATAAACACGCCTCCTCGATGTTGCATAGCGTAAGATCCGGCTTTATCTAACGGCTCACCCAAAGCTATATAGTCGTCTATATCTTTTTCTGGAATATTTGTAACAAAAACTTTACTCTCCACCGATTTTAAAACCTGTTTTCCTGTTTCAGTATCAATTATGGTAAATCCGGTTATAACAGAATGAGCTTTTCCGCTAAGTTTTTGGAGCATAATTTTAGCGTGCTCTTTTGATTTTGGCTTTCCCATAATTTCATTACCAAGAACACAAAAAGTATCAGCGGCAATAATGATTGCATTATCGTGCCTTTGCGCTACGTCTTTTGCTTTTCCCAAAGATAAAAACTCCGCTAGTTTATTTGGTTCCATTTCTAGCGTCATGTCTTCCTTATAATTACTTGGGTCTATCTCAAAAACTAAACCCATTTGAGTTAACAGGGCTTTCCTCCCCGGCGACGCTGACGCTAAAACAATTTTTTTCATAATTAATTTTAGAATTAGTGTTTTACTATTTCCAATTTCACTTTTCCATTTTCTGCTTCTAAGCTAACCTCTCCTCCAACCGGAAAAGTAACCATCGGACTTGTATGTCCAAAATCAACGCCCGCTATTACCGGTAAATTATCTAACTCCTTCTTTGTTTTGATAATTTTAATTAAAATGTCATTAGGTATTTCACTTTTATTTTGGAATCTTCCAATTATTATTCCTTTCACGTTTTCAAATCCGGGCTGGTGAATTACAGACTGAAAATCCCTATCAAAAGTGACTGCGTTAGACATTTCATCATCCTCCAAAAAAAGAATCTTATTCTTGGATAACTCCGGGAAATATTCTGTTCCTTGCAATAAGTTTAATGTGCAAAGGTTCGCGCCAAGTATTGTGCCAGATGCCCTGCCTTCATTTATTACCAGCCAGCCATCATTTTTTATTAGTTTTCTGTTGTCCTGATTTTTATACCAAGCATCATCGCTCCATTGTTCGCTTGGCTTAATTTCAAAAGGTTCACCTGAAAGCAAGCATTTTTTAAAATATTCTAATGTGTAGTCAAAATACAACTCCTGCCCAAAAGTTGAGTAATGTGGACCAGAATAAGAAACTAATCCTGTTTTGGCGAATATCGCATTATTTAGGGCCGTTATATCGGAAAAACCGCATAGAATCTTAGGATTATTTTTAATTAAATCCCAGTCCAAATATCTTAAAAGCTGATTACTATTAAAGCCTCCTATCACTGTTAAAATCGCTTTTACATTTTTGTCGGAAAAGGCATTATGAATATCCTCAATCCTTGATTTTATACTTGAAGAAACGAATTCGTCACTTTCCTCAATGTGTTTACCAAAACTTAATTTTAGTCCCATTTCAGCAAAACGCTTGTTGGCTATATCTCTCGACTCTTTCGAAATTATCGACATAGAACGAGACGGGGCAATTATTCTTACCTCATCCCCAATTTTTAATTTTGCCGGATATATTTTTTCCATAACTTGGTTATTTTTTAAAACTTTGAAAACTTATTTAACTAAGATAACTTTTTAACAAACACAGCGGGATTTTCTATAAAACTTAAGTAGGTTTCCCTTAATAATTTTGCGTCGTCTAAGGCGTTATGTATTTTAAATTTTTTATAATCTATGCCGATTTTTTCAAAAAACCCGTTTTTGTTACCAGAATAATAAACTTCCGGATCTGCGCCCAACATAAAAAGCACTGTAGCAAAATCAATTGAAACAACATTAAATATGTCTTTATTAATACCGACAGACCTTTGCATTTTTTGCCAATAAACAACATCGTCCTGATTAATATACCCAACAATGTGTGGCTTTCCTTCGCCAACAAATTGCTTAACCATTTTTACAGCCTCTTTTTTACTAACCTTATTGCCTTTCAAAAATGGTAAAACATTTTTTTTAACCCAATCACTACACTCGCCCCTATAATCTAATTCCAAATACAATTCTTCGCCATTAGTTTTAACAAGCGCAATAGAAATTAACTCTGCCTTGTTTGGATCCAGGCCAGAAAACTCTGTGTCAAAGAATATTATATTATTTGAAAAAGGCTTCATCAAGATTTTATTTTTTAAAATTTTTCTGCCAAAGTTTTTTAAATAATGGCATTGTCAAAGTTGAGAGCAAAAAGGCAACTGCCGGAACGATAGCGTTTAACCAAGGATTCGAAACTTTTATTGCATTCAAATAAATCCCTATCGCCAAATACGTAAAAAGAATCAGAAGCCCACGCCGAGCATAGCTCGTCTCCCATTTTTTATCCATTTCAACGCGCTCATTCCTCTCCTTTATTAAATTAACTTCTTTCTCTAATTCCTGTAGCTCCATAATTTTATTTTATTATCTTAACTTTATCCCTAAAAAAGGATATTTTCAATACGAAATCCTCCCACACCGGCACAAAAGGGCAAAAAAAAGCTACACACGGATCCGAATTGTGGACTCTATAAACCCAGGGTTATCTTCAAAATCCAGTTGTGACTCAATCCCTTTATCTTCCCTCCCATAGCCTTCGTGCCCTGCGTTAACTCGTAGGGTTTTTTATTTATTGGGCGGGAAAAAGAAAAATGATATAATGTCCTCATGAAACAGAAAGAGGCTCTCGACATTTTAAAGTCAGGGTATAATACTTTTTTAACGGGACCGCCAGGGTCCGGAAAAACTTTTTTATTAAACGAATACGTTAAATATTTAAAGAAAAATAATGTGGCGGTTTCTGTTACCGCCAGTACTGGAATTGCAGCTACGCACATGGGCGGAACAACTCTGCATTCATGGTCTGGGTTGGGAATAAGAGACAAGATTGACGAAACCGAAGCCAAAAAAATATGTGAAAAAGGATATTTGCGAAAACGCATTAAAAATACAAGCGTTTTAATTATAGATGAAATTTCTATGATAAAGCCTTCGCAGTTTGAGGCGGTAAATTTGATTTGCCAGTATATAAAAAGGGTTGCACGCCCTTTTGGTGGAATACAGGTTGTGTGCTCGGGAGATTTTTTCCAACTTCCTCCGGTTTACAAACCCTCTTCCCCCGACCAGCAACAAAAACTTTTCGCGCCAGATGCCGGAATAAAATTTGTTAATGAATCTAGTTTGTGGAAACAGATGGGTATAAAAATATGCTATTTAGATGAACAGCACAGAACAAAAGATAAAAAACTCCATAAAATTTTAAATCATATAAGGGACAACGAGGCGCAAAAATCGAAGGACTTACTATTTGGAGAAGGGATAAACCCCACTTCAGACCCAAAGGGTACCCCGCTCCGCGGGGCGAGTAAATTCTTTACTCGGCTTTACACTCACAACATTGATGTAGACTCAATTAATTATTCTGAATTAGATAAAATAAAAAGCAAAGAATATTATTACCAGATGACTTCCAGGGGAAACGAAATGGTTGCTGATATTTTAAAAAAAACTTGTTTGGCTCCCGAAAAACTAACTTTAAAAAAGGGGGCTGAAGTGATGTTTATAAAAAATAATTTTGAAGCAGGATATGTAAACGGCACACAAGGAAAAGTTGTTGACTTTGTTGCCGCCGACTTACCGGTTATAGAAACTCAAGACGGCAAAAAAATAACAGTTAAGTTTGCTGATTGGACAATTGAAGAGCCTCTCGAAGGAACTCGGGGCAGAGAAAATTCTGTTGTTGCTGGCATTTCACAAATACCCTTGCGTTTAGCTTGGGCAATTACTGTACATAAATCTCAAGGAATGAATTTAGATTCAGCTGAAATGGACCTTTCTAAATGTTTTTTGGAAGGAATGGGATATGTGGCGCTTTCAAGATTAAAATCTCTTAAGGGCTTGCGATTAATGGGAATAAATAATTTAGCTTTTTGCGTAAACAAAAAAGCACTAGAAATAGATAAAACCTTCAAAAAACTATCTAAAATACATACAGCCGAACTAAAAAAAATTGGCGCCGCGGCCGTCTCAAAACGTCAAAAATTATTTCTTAAATATCTAGGTAGCTAACGGATTTTTTATTTGCTTTCGGACAAAAGAACCGGATAGCCTTTGTTGATTTGGCAATTGATTACGTCTTTGATCCCAAGGTTTTCAAGAAAATTAATGCATGCTGTCCTTGCTTCTGCCGTAGTTTTAAAATCTCCTTTTGCCTCGGCTTCAACAAAAGACCCCAATCCCCTAACCTCATCTAAAGCAACCTCTATACTACCGCACATCCAATATTCTCTTTGTTTATCAATAGTTATTACTTTTTTAAAATCCAAAAAACCTAATATTTTTTTAAATTCTTCGGGGTTGGAAATTTCTGTTTCGTATTCTTCGGCGCACTCTTGCTCACCGTTGGCTTTTTTGTTTATAGATAAATCATATTCAAAAACCACCTTGTCGGGGTTTGTCCTAATTCTTAACCATTCTGTTGGATGAGGTTTTTGATTGAAAAAATCCCTGTGGATGGGAACATAATAATCATCTATCTGTCTTATAGATTTTATTAACTTCCCACGAGTCGAAACCTTTCTTCTGATCTCTTCCAGGTCATCCACTTTTACTTTTACTTCAACTTCAATATTCATGTTTTCTTACTCGCCTAAATTTTTTCAAAATTTTGACGGGTTAATTAATTTAACTTTATTCCTAAAAGAAAACATTTTCAATACCGAATTCCCCTGTCCGAACGCGACCTAAACGCCCCATACTAGGCCTTGCCTAGTATGGGGCGTTTATTTATTTAAATAAAAAAACCTCAAGACGTTGCTCGAGGCGTTGATATCTTGGGATGATATCTATTAGTTTTGCAACTGGGGTCGATGTTTTCTTCGACGCATTTTTTTACTGCTAATATTCTTACGTGGATCTCTCCACTTCTTATGAACTAACCTTAAGCTTGGGCAGCTTCTTCTAAAACAATCACTACAAACTTTTTTGTCCGGAATCCGTTGTCCATTCTTTTTGCAAATCCCAATTACCATTCCATGGCTCCCTTGAAAAGAACAAATTGCAATTATCTGAATTAACTCCATAACTCAAGCTAATTTCAGATTACTGCTCTATATTTTTTGTCAACACTCACCTTGACAATCTGAGCCAAAAAGATAGAATAATTACAAGCACATTGAAATGTAAATAAGTGTTTTACACAGAAGCTCGGGAAGGCAATCTCAATAACAAAGGAGGAGAGATGACTATATTAGCAAGTGCACCCAAAAAACAAAGAGCGAGAACTGTTCTTCGCCTGAGTGAAGAGGAAAGGTTGCTTTACAAAACGATCCCACAGAATATCTTTTTTGTTTGGCACCCCCGCTTTGACGAGCCAACCATAGGAAAAAGCCTCTTTGGTCCAGATGCGGAAATTATCCGCATCCAAAACTGGGTCGCGCCAGCAACGATAAGAGATGAAAGTACGCCAAAGCGTAAGCGGACAAAAACCCTAACTGGTGAACAGCAGACAACTTTGTTTCTCCGATACAATTATGCGAGTTATCGACTTAGCATGCTGACAAAAAAGCAAGAGAGACATTTCTCTCTTTCTCGCGTTCGCGAAATGATAGCGTGGCATCAACGAGCGTTATCTGCAAGAGCGGATCTCGCAAGGGCGAACTTGGCGCTCGTTCTGGCGATGGCAAAAAGATCCAAGTTCGAAGGAGTTCCATTTGATGAACTCGTTTCAGAAGGTAATATGGCCCTGTTGCGCTCTGTTGATAAATTCGACGTATCAAGAGGATTTAAGTTCTCGACTTACGCGTGCAGAGCCATAATTACAGCCCTACGGAGAATATCCAGCCAATATTGGCGCCATCAGGAGCGTTTTCCGGTAGAATTTAACGTCGATGTGGAAAAACCGGAAAAAGACTGGGAGAGGAAAGAAGAGATAAGAATAGCCCATAACACCGGGTTGGTACGCAAAATACTAGAAACAAATCAAGCATGGCTTACCGATCTTGAACGAAAAATCATAGACGAACGGTTTTTTGCCAGCGACGGCAAAAAAAGAACGCTTGCCGAAATCGGCTTGTCGGTCAAGCTTTCAAACGAAAGGGTACGCCAGATATTAAATGTGGCGCTTATAAAAATTCGCGCTGCACTTGAACGGAGCATGACCCAAAAAACAAGAAGGTCGCCGGCCTTTTACAAAACCATAGGCCAATGACATTAAACGAGGTCCCCTAATAGATAGCGAACGGGGATTTTTTTTGCATTGCCCTTTCTAATAAAACTTGGTTTTGCTATAATAAATTAAACATAAATATGAAAAAAATAATTTTTACCTTTTTAGTAATAATTCTTATTTTTTTAACAGCCTGGCTCTGCCTAATTTTATTTAACAGATACTATACGGCACCAGAAATTAATATGACAAATAAAATATCTAAGAACGAAGGCTCGACCAAAGATTTTATGCAAGAGTTTACCATAAGAAAAGGGGAAACAATTGAAATAACTAACGGCCCAAAAATAACTTTTAAAGAACACTCTCATAAACGCACATCAGAAGAACAAGAATCCCCTCTTGTTGTTTATATAGGATACACAGCAGAAAACGAATATCACAGTGTTTACCCTGACGCCAATGGAAGTTTTAGCTGGCAGTGGCGTGATTATAATTTTTTTGTAAGTGATTATGGGTACGACAAATATATGACAATGAAGGTTGGTAAAATACCATAATAAAAAACTTAAAAAACTTCGCTTTCTGCGGAGTTTTTTGTTGACAAAAACAATGGAAGTAATAGCATAGAAATTAAGGGGGTTCCTTCACAACAAACTAAACCTCAAACATAGGGAGATTGATATGCCATATAAACGCCTTAGTAACGAAAAGCTGCGAAAACAAATAATCGAGCTTATCGGCCTGGGCTATACCGATAGCACTAATTCTAAGCTTAGTGCTTTGAGCACCGAACAAGCACGAAGACTGGCGCGTGGCCAGTCTGATTCCTGCCCAGCCATCGCGCTTATTAGGTGCGAACCCGATATGCTAGGCGACTGGTAGAGCGAGATCCGTCTCGCTTTTTTTTGCAAAAAATTTGGCACGGTCAAATTGATTTTATAAAATTTATATTATATAATACAAAATTGTTAGTTTGTTCTTTGAGTTGGATCGTTCCCATACACACATTGAAAGGAGTAAACAATGTTGGGAAGAAAAATATTTCACGTTATGCATCGTAGAAGAATAAGGAGAAGGGTGAGAAAAGAAGTACGCGTTGCAATAATGGATAAATTGCGAATAATGTTCCAGCGCGTAGATCCTTTCTTCGATGGTCGCGCCCGCGTCTGCCACAATGACGAATGGTTTCACGTCTGTTGCGGCACACCAGCCTACGAAGAAAAATACGCATATGTAGGGAATTTCTCCGGAGGCCGCGCCAATGTGTTAGACAGAAGTGGCAAATGGTTTGCCATCAACCTCAACGGAAAAAAATCACACTTTTAACACGAAGGGAATCGTAAAATGGTCATAACGATTTACATTGTCAGAACACCGGGAAGATTTGAATTAAGAGTACGGCACGGCTCATCTGCAACTTTTGGCAGTACAATGGGTGCACCAAGTTATGCTAGAAGCATAAAAGCGCTAGCCCACTCTGTATTGGGAGCAGTGATTGAACATAACAACGGCGACGAATTTATGTTTTCCCCCGATGTTCCGGCAGAGCTCGAAGCAGAACAACCGGGAGCATTTTTCCCGCTGACCGGCGACAACTACAGTGCTGCGAGACAAGTCTTCAACGCATGTCCAAATATACAACATATACGATGCTAATACATCACTATAGCCTTGCGACCCAGCAAGGCTTTTTCTTTTAATCAAAAACCACCTCTCGGCGGTTTTTTTAAATTTTATTATTTACTTTATGCCAATAATTTCCACTTCCGTGTATGGCTGTCTGTGTCCTATTTTTCTGCTTTCTCTCTTTTTCGGCTTATATTTAAAAACAATTATTTTATCACCCTTTCCATGGCTTAAAACTTTTGCTGTGACTTCCGCTTTTACTAAAGGTGCACCAACTTCAACTTTATCCCCTTTTTCAACCAATAAAACATCTGAAAAAGAAAATTCTTCTCCCTCTTTTTTATCCAATTTTTCTATTTTTAGTTTATCCCCGGGTTTAACTATATATTGTTTCCCGCCAGTTTTTATAATTGCAATCATAGATTTATTTAATAAGTATACAAATATCTTAGCAAAAAACACCCTATTCGTCAAGCATGGGCCTATTAACATCATTTAGCTCTATTTTCGAGTCGCCACCAGTCAACTTAATTACATCTTTATCAACTTTGGCAAATTCCGCCTTAGATTTATTAAAACTGCTAACTGTTGTGTCCAGATGTTGTCCCAGCCTATTAAAATGTTCTGAATAAGTAAAAAGGTGTTTCCCTAACCTTTCCACTTCTTTAATTATAGTCTGCGCTTGATCGGAAATTTTTTGGTTTCTTAATCCTTGCAAAACGGTCTGCAAATAAGCGAGGAAAGAGGTTGGCGAGACAACGATAACCTTCTTTTTTCCTGCATAATAAATTAAGTTATTTGTATCTTCGGCAATCGCCCCAACTTTATTTATCAATAAATCATAATAAACCGCTTCTGACGGAATAAACATAAAAGCGAAGTCCATTGTTTTTTCTTCCGGCCTTACATATTTTGAGGTCTCATCAATTCTTAATTTCAAGTCATTTATAAAAGCTGTTTCAAATCTTTTTTTCTCTGCAGGATCATTAGTCTGGATTATCCTATTATAATTATCCAAAGAAAATTTTGAGTCAATTGGGATAATTCTCTTATCAACAAAAACAACCGCGTCAACAATTTCTCCATTTGAAAACGCGTACTGCATTTGAAAAGAAGCCGGTGGCAAAACATTTTTTAAAACGGTTTCCAGATAATATTCGCCCAGAATCCCCCGCTGTTTTGGATTTTTTAAGATGTCCTGTAAATTTTTGAGCTGGTCGGCAAACCCCACAACCTGCCTGTTTGTTTCGTCTAACTTAGTTAACCTTTCCGTAACGTTTCTTATAATATCGGCTGAGTGCTTAAATTGCTCCTGTGCGTTTTTGTTTGATTCTGAAAGTTTACTGTCAACCGCATTGGCAATCTGAGCTATTTGCTGTTGCAACATAAGCAAAGAGCTATCGTCTTTTTTTATGGCGCCTTCGGATTCGTTTCGTTTCTTCTCCAGCAACAAAACGATGGCAAAAACCACCCCAGTAGCAATTATAATTAAAAGTATTGTTATTAAATCCATAAATATTCCCCGTTGGTTAATTTTACTTTATTTTAACCAAAAAAGCGAGTTTCCCCACTTTTTTAAATATTTATATAATCTTATCAACAACAAAAATAAGAGCAAACGACGTTATTTAAACCACCCGCTCAATCCCCTTCTTGAATATTTTTTTACTTCATTAAAATGCGGCAATTTCATTTTTTTATTTTTTGTACGGAGTGTTGACCCAAAGATACAAATTGTTTTCGCCATATACAGAATCGTCTCCGTACTTGCTTATCCTAATTTTGTAATCGTTACCCGGCTCCAATCCAACAATCAGAGGCGTGCCGTACCAACCATTATTGGTGACTTTTTTTGCAATGGTTCGCAACAACTTCCCTGAACGATAGAGATCTATTTTAACATAAGGAATTTTCGGATTTCCCGCCGATGTCCATTCAATAGCAAACTCTCCCCAATTTCCTCCACTGGGAGGTGAAAATAGGATGGTTTTTTCCGGATTGGGCGAGATAACAGTAATAGATTGCTTCGGAGAAATGATGGGCGGAGAAGATTCCTGGTTAGTATTTCCGGATACAATACTAAAATAATCGCTTTCATCTACAGCTGTGCTTGTATTGGAATTAATAAGATGAGTATAATTTGGGATATATCTGCAGCCAATGGCATAGTCATATATAGAATGCGCTGCTATAATAATTTTATATTTTCCTGGAGTAATATAAACGGGCGAATTTCTCTGGCCCGGCTCGAAAGTATCTAAAACGAAAGTAAATTGCCCAACGTCTGCCCGCACATCATAGTAATTCCCAGTATTATAATCTTGATTCTGCAGATACCACATTTTTCCTGATTCATCTGCTAGGATGATTTTAAAACCATCGGCTTCTGTTACCGGATTTTCCCACGTTTTAGTCGAGGGAATTTTTCTATCCATCCATCTAATAGTATATTTTTGCCCCAATTTCCATTCTTCCCCTCCACTGGGATACAGTAGTTCTAAAAGTGGCTGCTCATGATCTGAGATAGTAAAGTAATTATCAGACTCATCTAATTTTTCCAAGCCCCACCGCCCTTCGTGGAGTTTAGTCATAAGATTATTGGGGTTGCTAAATTCATAGGGGCCGGGTAATCTAAACGCCCATACTTTATAAAGGCCCTTGCCAAAAGGAGCAAGTGTTCCTTCACAATCCGAATTTTCAAATGGACTCAACTTCGGACTTATCGACCAACGCCACGACTTATTGGCAATTAGGACAAGCGAATTTTTAGAAAAAGTCATATTCTCGATGCATTGAGGATTAGAATCGCCTTGAAAATTATATTTATATAGCTTAAATACAACCAAATCGGTACTAAACCCACGCGAATCCCATTTGATATCGTACGATCCTCCTAAATGAAGTGTTTCTCCACCGTTTGGGTAAATAATATTTAAAAAATTTTCATAATTACAAGACACTATCTCTGAGGCTGGATGAGTTACTCCACCCTTACAGTCCACCCCTCTTAAAGAACCGAAATAGGACTCGGGTGTTTTTCGATATGTCCACGCTCTAGTTTGCTGGCCGGAAGGAGGACACGTCACCGGACTCATAATTGAGGTCCAATTAAGTTCCGTACAGGGGGGGGCATATGTGCAAGATTGCGATAAAACCTGATTTCCGCTTGCACAACCGACAGGAAGGGAAGACTTTACAGTTCTTGTCTGGGTTCCGAAGGCAGAACAAACGCCCCAGTCAGAATAATTAAAGCTGGTGCAGGTTGCTATTTGAGGATTGCACGAAACAATTTCTGAAGCGGGGTGGATTATTCCACCATCACAAGTTCCTATTTTTGTCCAAGTTCTAGTTTGTTGGCCAGAAGAAGGACAGGTTGATGGGTTTAAGGTTGAAATCCAATCACTCTCGGTACAATAAGAGTTATACGAACACGATTGATAAAGCACAGGGGTTCCACTAGTACAGCCGGGATAATAAGATGTGGGCATTCTTGTTTGAACTCCGCTAGGTGAGCAAGCACTCCAGCTAGAATAATTAAAACTAGTGCAAGTTGTTGTCGTTTGGGTTGTTGGAGTTGTTTGCCCGCATCCATACAGCGAATTCAACTTTTCTCTGGTTAACGGTCCAACATAACCGCTCTGGGGGGTAATTCCATATCTTGCCTGAAATTGAATAACGGCAGAAGACGTGCCCTCATCATATGTGGTAGCGTTATCTAAACCATAAGAAATGTTTTGTTTTTGCAGGGCAGTATGCAGACTCACAACCTCGCTTGAACCAGAGTTTGCAAATCCTAAATTTTGATTGAATGTGTGACACCAGGTTTGCGTTGTGCCTTGCTGGGTAGCCAGCATCACTTGTAATTGGGCTGTTAATTGGGCGATTTGCGCCTGTATTTGAGCAATCAATGCTGAATTATCTACGGCTCGAGCTTCGACAAACCACGCAGAACAAAAAATTATTGACGCTAAAACGATCGATATTAAAAAATATTTTACTCTCATTTTTATGTTTTTAATTTTTAATAACTAATTTTGAAAATATTGTTAAATTATACTCTTTAAATACTAATTTTAAAGTTATGCGTTCGCTCCTTTTGGTTTCCAATAATGGAAATATATAAGCTTTGTAGCCTCACTTAATGCGCCGTAAGACGCAAGCAGGCCGAAAACTATTATTAAGGGTATTGCGGGTGGAGCTACAAAGTGAAACCACTGCTGGCCAAAAAAGAAAAACGGTAAAAGTATTATAAATACGCCGTCTATTATAGAAAGTATCGTCAGCAAAGATCCGGGTTTCTTTGCTTTCCAAAAAGGGTGCCTTGTCCTGATTATAAATATAAAAAGAAGCTCCGATAAAACGCTTTCTATAAACCACAACGTTTGGATTGTAGCGTGAGGTTGTTTATAAAAAATTGAAAAGAAAATAAAGTCGAAAACGGTGCTAATTAAAGCCAACATCATGATCAATGGCAGAACAGAGCTTAATTGATACATCTTCGGTTTTTTTAACTCCTCTATATCGACAGAGTCTGTGGCAACGGATATTAAAGGAAAATCAGAAAAAAGATTTGCCAGTAAAATCTGAACCGGAAGCATGGGCAAATAATTAATAAATAGAGAAATCACGGCGATTGAATAAAAATTTCCAAAATTACTGGCAAGCGTGCATTTTATATATTTGTTGATATTAGAATAAATTTGCCTGCCATACTTAATTCCCTCAATAATTACTTTTAGGTCTTTTTTTAATAAAACAACATCTGAGACTTCACGAGAAACGTCGGAAGCCGACTGAACCACAATTGCAGCATCAGCGACTTTTAGCGCAGGGGCGTCATTAATCCCCTCTCCCAAAAATCCAACCGCATATTTTTTCTGCAAAGATTTTACTATTTTATATTTTAATTGCGGAGATATTCTGGCAAAAACAGATCCGTTGTTACAGGCGTCATCAAATTCTTCTACTGTCATTTTTTCTAAATCTTCCGCCGAAAAAACATCCGACGGATTGTTTATCAGTTTAATCTTGCTTGCCACATACCCTGCAACTTCTTTTGAGTCTCCTGTAATAACTTTTATTTTAACCCCCAACTTTTTAGCCAAATTTATAGCTTCGGCCGTGCTCTTTTTTAGGGGATCTTCAAAAACAAAATACCCAAGAAAGGTAAGCCCTTTTTCGTCATTAGAAGTTATAATATCTTTTGGTATTTTTTTAAAAGCAATTGCCAGCACTCTTTTTCCGTCCTGCCCTTCTTTCCGAGTATCTTCTTTAATCTCCTTTTTCGCGGCTTTGTAGCTTACCTTTGAACATAATTCCAGAAGAACCTCCGGGGCACCCTTTACAATCAAAAATTTATTTCCATTCTTATCTTTTATCACAAACCCAGACCTCATCCTCTCAGAATCAAAGGGAAGCTCAAAAATTGTTTCATATTTTTTATATTCGTGCCAAAAATTTTCCGGAGACTTTTCAAATAGCGCCAGATCAAACGGATTTAAAATAGATTCTTTGCGGTCGTTTACATCAGAACTTAAAAGCCCATACAATAAACATTTTCTTTTATCAGAAGAAATAATTTTTTCCAAGGAAAGTTTGTTTTCGGTTAAAGTCCCTGTTTTATCCGTGCATAAAACTTCTATATTTCCCAAATCCTCAATAGCAGTAAGACGGCGCACAACAACGTGTTGCTTTGCCATTTGCAAACTTCCCTTTGATAAAGCGAAAGTGACTACGGCTGGCAGGGCTTCGGGTAGAATACTAACCACTAAAGCAACTGCAAAAAGAAGAAACTCAAAAAAATTGCCGAAACCCTTTATTAGGAGATTCGCGGCAAATAATAGCACCATCGTTACCAGCACTATCTTTAATACAAGCTTGCAGAAATAAATTATACTTTTTTCGTAAGACGATTCTCTTGTGCCCGAAGAAACCATTTTAGCTATCTCGCCAAAAGCCGTGTCTTTGCCCGTTCCTATTACAACAGCCTGCGCTCTCCCCGAAATGACAGACGTACCCGAAAAAAGTATATTTTTTGCTTTAAAAATTTCGTCTGTGCTTTGGCTCAAGGCTTCAGAAACTTTAGCCACGGGGACAGATTCACCGGTTAAAGCCGACTCATCTATTAAAAAATTTTCCGTGCTTACAATCCTTAGGTCCGCAGGTACCTTGTCGCCTGATTCCAATAAAACCATATCGCCGGGCACAACATCTTTTTTGTCAATAATTATTTCTGCGCCATATCTTAAAACTTTTACATTTTGCGGAACAAATTTACGTAAAAGATAAATAGCCCTCTCAGCCTTATATTCTTGAAAAAAACCAATGGCAATATTTAAAACAACGACGACGACTATAACTATAAAATCGGTTTTTTCGCCTATAAAAAACGATATTATGGCTGCAGCGAAAAGAAGATAAGTAAATGGAGATTTTAATTGCCGTAAAAAAACCTGAAAAACAGTGACGCTTTTTGATTTTATCTCGTTTAATCCGTAATTTTCACGGCGCAAAATCGCCTCTTTTTTAGAAAGTCCGTCTTTAGAGGCGCTCAGGGATTCTAATGCCTCTTCTACGCTTTTTATAGTGTAATGAGAAAAAGCCATTACTTAAATTATCTTAAGAGATACGGTAAAAAAATTTCTGTTAAAAGAAATGCCACATATAGAAACAGCAAGAACAAACCCTCCTTTTTGGTAATTTTTTTGCCGGTTTTAATTACAACAATAAAGAAAACCGCAGCAATGATCATAAATGCTCTGGCGATTAGAAACGGCGAAAAATCATCTATTGTGAACGGAGAAATAATAGCAACTATTCCCAAAACTAAAGTAGCGCAAACAATTATAGAGCCCATCAAATCCCCCAGAATCATATACCCCTCTTCATTTTTTGCGGAAACAATTGAAAAATAGGTTTCGGGAAAACAGTTTGCTAAACCGACTATCAAAACTCCCACCAGCGAAAGCGAAATCCCCAGTTGCGCAGAAAAATACTGTGCCGACATAATTACAATCTGTGAAGTGCCCAAAAGTAGCAAGAGCAATACGACCATCTTTATTAAATTTTTAAAAAAACCTGAAAAACCCTGAACTGCTTTTTGTGGCCTTCCAGCGTATCCCTTTTTAAATCTTTTACTTTTAGAAAAGAGCCAGACCACATAAAAAATAAAAGACGCAATTAATATAATTCCATCTGTCCAATCTAGTCGTCTGTCCCAAATTAAAAGGAGAGGAAGAACTGCGATTACAGAAGTAAATATGGCGCTGGTCTGAATCATTCTACTGTTTGCCTCTATGGGGCCCTTGTTCATAAATATGGCAATTGCCATCACTATGGTAAGGTCAACCAAATTTCCTCCTAAAATATCTCCAAAAGCCAGATTCGGAAGTCCGTGTAAGGCCGCATTTATGTCTATAAATAAATTTGGTAAAGAGCCTGCAATAGACATTACAAAAAATGCGACTATGAACTCTCTCCAATGTAAATATTTTGCCATGCCGACCAGGGACTTTACCATGTGCGAACTAAGCCAGGCTAAAACAAATATGGATACTAAAAATAAAAAAATAACAATATAAAAAGCCATAAATAAATTTTATCTAATAAAATATATTATTTCGTAAATTAACCCAAACAAAAAAACTAAAGACAAGGGATAAATTATTATGTTTTTGCCTCCGATTTTTTTATACATCAATAAAATTAAAATTCCATCAAGCCCCACTAAAACTCCACCCGTTAAAGACAATAACGGTATAAAAGATTTTACCCCCAGCAAAAGAAGTATAAACGGAGTAAAACAGGTAATCACAAATGCGTGGTTGCGCTTAATTTTTAAATCGAACATTAAGGTTTTTTTAAGTATAATCCCCTGCGCGATGAAAGCTGTGAAGGTTGCCATAACTCCAAAAAAAAGCGAGATCGAAACCAATAAATTTGGCAAAAAACCGATGAGTCCGGCAAGGGCAGTTTCCTGGGTTTGCCTCCCGGTTATACCTAAAATTAAAAAGGTGAACAGAAGATAAAAAACAGAAACCAATACAGTAGATATTGTTATTATTTTTTTAAGATTTTGTTTCTTTGCAGAAATCATTTCTTCTACCTCCGGCACCAATCCTATCCCCCAAAGAGCAAACAACAAAGCTCCGTAAGGCAAAAATAAATTATTTATGAAATCCGGACTAGAGATAAAAATATTACTTAACTTTATTCGCGAAAACCCTTCTATAAATACAAAAAACAGAGAAACAAAAAGAAGCGTTATTCCCAAAAACGTCGCCTTAGAAATTACTCTTATGTCAAAATACAATACTGTGGATGCAACAATAAAATAAATTAAAGTATAAATTAGAATATTTCCCGAAAATATCGGCTGAAATATGGTCGTTAGAAATTGCCCACCAACAATTAGATAAACCAAAAGTGTTATAAAAATCCCGAAAACAACTGAAGCCATAGCCATCACCCAACCCCATCTTCCCAAATAGTGTCCGGCAAATCCTGGAAATCTTTTAAAGTCTGGGGTTTTTAAACTTATCTGACAAAAAATTAAACTGATTATGACAAGCAGGGCCGTAATAATTAAAAAATACAAAAGCATCAACCAGATACCTGTTTTCATAGCGATATATGGCAAGGCCAAAAAACCAACCCCAACCATTCCTCCAGCATAAACAGCAATCGGATAAATATAGTGCTTAAATAAATCTTTTAGCATGTTCCCCTATTTTACTACAAAATCAGCGTTGCTGGTATGGGGATAACTAAAAAATTAAAATAGACAAAAACAAAAATTTATGGTAAATATATTATAGATTGGTCCCATCGTATAGCCTGGTCTAGTACGCATGGTTCTCATCCATGTAACATCGGTTCAAATCCGATTGGGACCGCCATACCAAATAAAAAACCGCCATTAGGCGGTTTTTTATTTGGAGTTTATATCGTAGTCAGGTGGAATCTGCCAATAGTTTATAATATATTGCGCAAGCTCTTTAAAAACAGGAACCGCTGAAAGAGATGATTTTGGAACTTTAGGATTGTCTAACTTTACTAATATTAAAAACTGCGGATTAAACGCAGGGCCATAGCCCACAAAGCTCTGTATTGTTTTATCGGGTTCGTATCCTTTTCCTGTTTTTAACGGAATCTGGGCTGTGCCAGTTTTTCCAGCTAAATAATATCCCGGAATTTTTGCAACACTATTAAAACCCTTATCAACAACATTAACAAGCATTGCGTTTAATTGCGCAATTGTTTGCTTGGAAACGATTTGATCGGAAATTTCCGGCCTTGTATAAACCTCGTCTCCGCCGTTAACGATTTTTTCAACTATATATGGCTTCACTAATTTTCCGCCGTTAGCTATCGCGCAAAACCCCCTGGCAATTTGTATCGGGGTCAACTCAATTCCTTGTCCAAAAGAGGCTGTTGCGTAATTCATGTCTGGACCGTTTTTCAAGCTTTCGTTGCGAGAATACGCCTCTGCCTGCAAATCAACTCCTGTTTTATAAACAAAACCAAATTTATCTATATAATTAAAAAATACATCGTGGCTAATTTGCTGTTCTGCAAAAACGGCTCCCGTGTTAATTGAGTTTTCTAAAACCTGAGTCATTGTCTGTTTGCCATAAATTTCGTTGGCAAAATTATGAATTGATTTTGTGCCAAAGGTTACAACGCCCGTATCCACATAAGTTGTGTCGGGAGTTATTTTCCCCTCATTTATGGCAGCCGCCATTGTAAACGGCTTCATTATGGAACCCGGCTCAAAAAGTTTTTGCGTTGCAGAATTCTGGAAAATCACCAAATCCTTTTCTTTTGAATATTCGTTTGGATTAAAATCGGGAAAATTTGCCAAAGCTATAATTTTTCCCGTATCCGGCTTTAAAACAATTATCTGACCGGAATCTATATCATTTTTCTTTTGCTCTTGTCTTAATAAAGTTTCTGCTTGAAATTGTATATTATAGTCGATTGTTAAATAAATATCTGAACCATCCAATGATATTTGTTTATCAGCTGAAAAAATAGACTCTAATCCTGATTTTTCCTGCTGTATCCCTGACTTACCCTTTAAAATATCTTCATAGTATCCCTCTACTCCATACTGCCCCGCACCAGCTCCTCCTAAAAATCCCAAGGTTTGTGAAAGCATTTCGCCTTGCGGATAAAATCTATCCGGTATGTTTTCCCAAGACAACCCCTTAAGATTTAGTTCTTTGATTTTATCTAATTCTTCAGAAGATAAGTTTTTTTCTATAGCAACATAAGAATCCTGGCTGTTCAGTTTTGCCAGTATTTGTTCGGAGGATAACCCAATAGCCGTTCCCGGTAGCTGACCAAGGGCTTCGCTTAAAATTTTAGCGAATAATTCTTTATCAGGAATATCGTTCGGATTCGCGGAAATTGTCCACTTGTTTCTGTTTATCGCCAAACTCTTAACTTCACCAGAAGACCCGTTACCCTTGCTTTTTTGGCTGTTCTCACAAAAAATTTGCCCCCTTAAACCGGTGACCCTGCTAAAGTCCATTTGTTGTCCAAGCGCCTGTGCTTGGAAAAGTTTGCGCTCTAAAATCTGCAAAACAAATAGGCGGCTAATAATAGCTGCCCCAAAAATGATAATAAACGCTAGGACTATGCCTGTTCTCCAATTAGAGAGCTTCTTCATCTTTTGGCTTCTAAGTTAAATCCTAATTCCGGCGCGGGATTTTTAATTTGTATATATTTAACCGAGGTAGTCTTTTGAAAATTTAGTGCTTTTATTTTTGTTAGAGCCTGGCCCAAAAAACTGCTTTCTGCAAACGACACCTGTAAGTTTTTGTTTTTTTCTGAAAGCTGGTTAATTTGCCTTTCGTAGTCGCTTATTATATAAGATCCGCGAGTCAAATCATTTATCTGCCAGGCGTAAAAAACCAACAAAACCGATGCGATAAAAAAACCTACAAATGTAATTGCTTTCCAATTAACCACAGGAATATCTATAGAGTCCACTTTTTCCTGTATATTTTTTTGTACCTTATAATAATTCAGTGCTATTGTTGTCATAACTTTATTGCCACTCTCAGCTTCGCAGATCTTGATCGGGGATTTTTCCCAAGCTCATCTCTGCCTGCCGTTATTGGTTTTTTGGTTAATATTTTTATTACTCCTTCTTTGGCTTTTTTATTAAAAAATTCCTTGATAATTCTGTCTTCTAAAGAGTGAAAGGATATTACTGCTATCCTGCCATCGGGCGCCATTTTGGAAATTACTTGTGGTAAAACTTTTTTAATATTTTCCAATTCGTCGTTAACCGCGATTCTTAAGGCCTGAAATGTCCTTGTCGCATAATGAATTCGGGGTACCCTTCGGGTCGTCCAATACGCCGATGGTGTCGCGTCTTTTACTATTTCTATTAATTGGAATGTGGTTTTAATTCTGCCAAGCTTGCGCTGTTCTATAATATTTTTTGCGATTTTTTTTGCAAACTTTTCTTCTCCGTAATTTTGTAAAATTTTTGCGATCTCATCTTCTGACCACTCGTTAACAATTTTATCTGCCGTTAAATAATTCGTTTCGTCGCTATATCTCATATCCAATCCTTGATCTACTTTAAAAGAAAATCCTTTTTGTGTTCCTTCCAGTTGCGCCGATGACATCCCCAAATCCAGCAAAACCCCATTAATTGGTCCGAAATTTTTTCTTTCAATAATTTCTGTAAAGTTTGCGTAAGAATCTCTGACAAGAATTATCCTGTCGCTAAATTGAACCTGCAACCACTGGCTGGACGCAATTTGGTGAGAGTCTAAATCAATTCCCAAAACTTTTCCGACCGGTCCGTTTCTTTTTAAAATTTCTTCTGTGTGTCCCCCTTCGCCCACAGTACAATCCACAAAATTTTCGTTTGACTTCGGGTCTAAATATTCTAAAACTTCTTTTTTAAGAACTGCTGTATGAATCATAATTGTTATATTCCTAATCCTCCTAATTTTGAAACAGTTTCGTCGACTCCTTTTTCTGCCTCTTTTTTATATGTTTCCCATTTTCCAGAATCCCAGATCTCCAACCTATTAGACAACCCACAAATAACGACATTTTTCTTTAATCCGGCGTAATCTTTTAAATAATCCGGAACAAGAATTCTACCAAGCTTATCTAAAGAAACTTCCATTGCTCCGGCCAGCATCATCCTTGAAAAAGATCTGGCTTCAACTTGGGTCATTGTAAGATTTGTAATCTTATCAGATATTATCTTCCATTCGGCTTCTGTATATACGGCAAGACAGCTCTCCATCCAACGGGTAATTACTACCTTATCTCCAAGCTCTCCCCTGAACTTTGCCGGCAAGGCTAAACGCTTTTTATTATCAATTGTATGTTCGTACTGTCCTATCAGCATGCGACGAAGGAGCACCCCGCCCTCTAAGCTGTTGGTTTTTGTTTGAGGGTTTTCTGGGTGCTTCAGTAATTGTTTTTAAATTATAAATAATGAATGGGCATAGAGGGCGGGGTCGTCAGTCATTTCATTCCTTGCGAGATATACACTCATATTGGTAGTTTTCCCACAGTTATCCACTTTTGCCCACTTCGTCTTATTTATAGCCCTTTTCATAGCATCAGGTCAACACCTTACCCCAAATGCCCGTTTTAGTCGTAAATCCACATATTTTTGCACTAGTTATCCACACCCCACTAAAGGTCTTTTTATATAAAAACATACTTTTGCACAGACAAGCTTATTTTCGTCGACACAAAAAAGCCTCGCGTAAACTAATACGCGAGGCATGATCTTATCTTCATACGTCACCCTTTCTATGTTGTAGAATTAGAAGACGTAGAGATTACTCTTTCTTTGGGCCAAAGTTCGCTCTGGGCCATGTCTGCGATTTTTTTGACGACATGCCCATGGCAACAGTGTTCTGTGTCTCTCAGCTCGGTTACATCGTAATACCCACGACACACCTCGCAGTAGTATGTCCCCACATGATTTTGTGCTTTGTTGTCGGCCATCTCACTCTCCTTCCTTAAAAATCACGGCGCCATTCACGAAACGCGCGCTCATTTTGGTGCCGTGTTCCGTATATAATTGTCCGCAAGTCTCGCAGGCGTATCCGATACAATCGCCTACGGGAATTTCTCTGACAAAATCAATCTCGCCCAAGCAACTCTGCTTTACGCACTTTGTGTTTTGTAAAATAATCTTGTTCATTTCTTGTCCCTTTCCTTGTAGTTGTGAATGAGCCACGAAAAAAATCCTCCGTCAGGAGGATTTTTGATATAACTTTTTTGTTTTATTTATTTATATACTATTATCAAAAACCTCCTGGATTTCGCCAATAAAAGCAAGCTTAACAATGCGAGGTTTTTATTCACCCCGTTAGAGGTTTGTTTCATGTTTTGTACTGAATCCCGTCAAGGTCGTTAGCATCTCTAACGGGGTTCATATTTTTATAATACTCTTGTATGGGAGCTTGTCAACCCCGTTAGAAACGCCACCCGCGCCTACCCCGCTTAGAGGTATGATTTTTTAAACCCTTCCGGATTTTGCTTATCTGCGTACCCAAAGGGCCCAGGGCGGGCCGTTTCTGACGGGGTCAACCCCTCACTAATACTTCAAAAGTTTCCGGATCAATTTCAATTTTATCGCCCTTACCTATTTTGTCAGACAAAAGCGCCTGGGCAATTGAATTTTCTACTTTATCCTGCACAACCCTACGCATTTCCCTGGCACCGTACTCGGGCTTATAAGAAAGTTCGACAATCTTTTCTTTTAGAGGTTCTGTAATTTCAAAATCAATTTCTTTTTCTTTTAGGTTTTTTTGAAGGCCTTGCAAAGTAAGCTGGGATATTTTTAACAAATTATCTTTTGTTAAGGGGTGAAAAAGTACGGTTGCATCAAAACGGTTTATAAATTCCGGCCTAAAAATATTTTTATCGAAAAGGGCGTTCAACAATTTATCTTTATCTGTCGTTTGCTTAGATTCAATTTGTTTAAAGATTATGTCAGCCCCCGCGTTTGAGGTGCAAATAATTATTGTATTTGTAAAAACAACTTTTCTTCCCTGCCCATCTGTTATGTGCCCTTCATCTAAAACCTGTAAAAACAAATTTAGGATATTTGGATGGGACTTTTCAATCTCATCCAACAAAAGCAAAGAAAACGGGGTTTCCCTAATCGGAGTTGTTAAAAGTCCCTGCATCTCCACCGGAGAAGTTGCACCAATCAGCCTTGGTATATCTGAAATAGCTTGAAACTCAGACATATCAAGCCTTATCATTTTTTTCTCAGATCCAAAATATATCTGTGCCAATGCCTTAGCGGTTTCTGTTTTACCAACACCCGTAGGGCCTAAAAATAAAAACGTTCCCATGGGCCTTGTTTTAGAAGCGATCCCCATTCTTGCGCGCCTCATAGCAATTGATATTTCGCTTACGGCCTCCTCCTGATTTATAATTCTTTGGTGTATTAAATTTTCTAAGTTTAACAGTGTTTCTTTTTCTTTGGATGCCATTTTTCCAATTGGTATTTCTGTTTTGCTGGAAACAACTTCAGCGACGTGATGAGGAAACACAACTTTTTCCTTATGAGACTGCACATAAACCACAACTTCTTCTAAAATGTCCAAGGCTTTTTTAGGAAACGGCAAGCTTGGCATATATCTTGCCGTTAAGTTAACTATTTCTCTGATGCTCGGATATAATATAAAAATTTTATGCCTATATTCTGATTCTAGAGCAGCAGATTGGAGAATTCTTATTGTTTCAGCTTCGGTTACCTCGGAAACCTCAACTTTTCTGAAAAAATTAGCGAACGAGGGATTTTGTTCTATATTTTTATGAAGGCCGTCGTAAGTGGTAATCCCGACAAACTGAAAATTTGGTATAGCCAAATATCTGGACAATATACCCGATATATCAACGGCTCCGGCTTTTTGGACCGCTTGGCCTACAAAGTTTTCTAAATTATCAATTGCTAAAATGACGTTTCCGGCCGCCATAGCTTCCGAAAATATCTGGTCTAAAATTAGTTCTAATTTTTCAAAATCCTGCACCGTTGCAGACAACTGAACCACATCTAATTCCACAACCCTTTTATTGTTTAATTCTGGTAGTGACTCGCCCAAATAGCACCTTTGTGCCAGCGCCTGGATTATGCTTTTTCTGCCGGTCCCCGAGTCTCCAACTATTAAAGCATTCGATAAGCTGGATTTTGCCAAAATCATCTCTGCCTGTTCTATCTCTTTTGTGTGGCCTATAATCTCTCTGACCCTCCACCCGGAAACAACCCTTCTCCAATCAATAGAGAATTGGTCTAAAGTTATTGTGTATCCCGATGCCCAGTCCTTTCCCATAGAGCCCTGCCTGGCTAAATTTTCTTTTGACCAGAATTTTTTATTTCTTTCCCAGGACTCCTCGGCAGAATCTAACCATAAGGTGATATTCTCCACATCTTCAAACTTAAGATCATACTCAACCAAAACTTTTTTAAAAAATGTGTCGTGTTTTGCCAAAGCAACCAGAATCTCTTTTTCTCCGATTTTATTATAGCCTCTGGCATTGGAAATATTTGCAGCTTCTATAATTGTCTGTTGAAAATCTTCAGAAAAAAATTCTGGCAATCGGCTTGTTTGGTCTTGCGCCGGCTGTCTCTGTGTTTTTTCCAAATAATTTTTTAAATCTATTTCAAATTTTTTAGGATCTAACCCCAACCTAAAACAAACCGTTAACACTTCTTTGCTGGCCCTTAACGCGCAGTAGAGTAATGAAGTGGAGTTTACAGATATTTTTTTCTTTTTACAAAACTTTAAAGAACTCTGTACCATAGTAGCCACGGGCAAACTTAAAAACTCAGCTAAATTATAACGTTCCAAGTCCAAAACAGCATCTGAAAGTTTAACTGATAATCCGGGCTTTTTTATTTTTAATTTTAAAAACAGAGAGATGTCCCAAAAAGATAAAAACAGTATTAAAAACAGAATCGGCGCCTTGATAGCCACGCTTCCTGCGACCTGGCCAAAAAAATAAAGTACTATAAAAAATAGTGACAAAATAAATAGAACCAAAAACAGCTGACACAAAAAACCTGCGAATCTAAAAATAAAAAACCTTTCCCGTTTTACTGCCCGCAGAACCGCTGTTTTATTTAGACTAAAGACAAAAGGCATTGGCTTGTTTTTTAACAACTAATAAATAAAAATAAATATGAATCCCGCGATAATAATAAACGGCAACGCAATCCAACTGATAAAAATTAATAAGCCAGATATTACAACAAAAATTTGAAACGAAATTCCAGCTACAATTAAAAAGATTCTCATTATGGCTCCTAATATTCTGGAAAAAGCATTAGAAATAAGCGTGTTAAAAAATTCTCCGAGATCAAAGGCTTTTGGATACCTCCATCTATATCTTCTCCATGGAGAAAAAAAAGTTTTTAGGAGCAGGGGCAAAGAAAAAAGATTTAACGCGAACGTCAAATAATTGTGCCATACAAGCAACAAAAACTTTGGCATTTCGTAAAACTGCCAAAGAATCCAAGAAGAGACTATATTGTCTTTTTCAGAAGGTTCCATCTTATTTAATCAATTTTACACCAATTCCAGATAATGTACCACCTGCAATGATTAAAATCCATGCTAAAAGGGACCAGCTCGCTAAATTTAACACCTTAGTTATGCTGTCTGGTGAAATTAGTTGCCCAATCTGTTTTTTTACGGCGTCATTAATTTGCCCCTGAATGTCTTGCGATCCTGTTTTGTCCACAAATGATGCCGCGGTTTTAAAAACCAATGGGGCAGAGGTTTTGTCGGTAAAAATATTATATGTTTGCCACATAACACAAATAATAAGCAACAACCCCGCTGTTAATAAAATATAACCTAAAACTTTATTCGTTATCATTTTCTTGTAATAGTTCTTGACGGATATCATCAGGAATTGGTATAGCCTCTCCAGGCTTAGAAATTCCGGGATATCGCCAGGCGCTAATTATTTTTCTAAATCCCTGCCCTGAGGGGTACCCTTTGGGTCCCGAAG
>CAZMKW010000002.1:0-45601 GCA_964567205.1 uncultured Candidatus Saccharibacteria bacterium
TATAATGTATTAATTCGTGAATTCTGTATTTTGAAGTTAGGAGTTAGAATAGAATAAAAAATTCAAGATTCGACATTCCAAATTCTATTCAGACTACAGAATACTAAATTCCGTATTCAATCTATGGAACAATATCCTATACCTCAATTTATTGAACAGGAGGGCAAAATTGCTTTCTTTATTTCTTTTCGACAATTTTTTTATCTTGTAGGAGCCGGCGTTATTTGCTTTTTTTTGTATTGGATTTTACCTCCTATTATTTTCTATTTAGTTGCAATTGTGCTTTTTATTGTTGCTCTGGCTCTTGCCTTTGGAACAGTGGGGGGCACACCGATATTAAATGTAATTTTAGGAGCAATCGGGTTTTCTATGGGAGGTAAAAACTATACATGGAAAAAGAAAGAATCTCCATATCCTTTTAAACCTATAAAAAGAACCCAAATCAAAAAAATAGAACAAGGCCCTGTTTTGCAAGCGCAAACCAGCCAACTAAGAAGAACCAAAACGCAAGTGGAACTAAAGACTAAATAAACAGCAGGCTACCAATGTACTAATATATTACTAATATACAAATAGGTGACGCAAGAATTTTCTACTACAAAAAACAAGGTTGACTTAATATATCCTGAACTAAGTTATAAAATTATTGGTATTTTATATGATGTTTTAAATGAGTTAGGTTCCGGACATAAAGAAAATTATTACCAAAAGGCGACATCCGCAGCTCTATTTAAATCTAATATTAGCTTTAAGGAACAGGTTTATTTGCCCATCACATTTAAGGATATAAATATTGGAAAATACTTTTTAGATTTTTTAATAGATGAAAAAATAGTATTAGAAATAAAGGCAAACGATCACTTTTCTAGAAAAAACATTGGACAAATATTTTCCTATTTAAAAGCCACTAATCTTAAACTTGGAATTTTGGCAAATTTTTCGGGCAATGAAGTAAAATTTAAACGCATTCTTAATATTCGTAATTAGTATATTAGTGATATATTAGTAAATTAGTAGCCTATGGAAAGCGCAACACAAGAATTTTTAGAAATACAGGATATAAGAGAAGGGGTTTTGCTTTTGAAAAATAATTCCATAAGGGGCGTTTTAATGGTTTCTTCTATAAATTTTGCGTTAAAATCAGAAGAAGAACAAACGGCCGTAGTTTATGCTTTCCAAAACTTTTTAAATTCTTTAGATTTTTTCTGCCAGATTGTTATCCAGTCAAGAAAAATAAACATCACTCCATATTTAGATAGCTTAAAAGATTTAGAAGAAAGACAGACTAATACTTTACTAAGAGAACAAACATCTTCATACAGAGAATTTATAAAAAATATGGTTGTGGGGGACACAATTATGACAAAAAACTTTTATATGGTTATTCCATATAATTTGATGGAAATTTTTGGATTGAAAGGTGGGTCAAAACAATTTAATATATTTAAAATGGGAAAACCGAGTGGCGCAAAAAATCAGCCCATGAAAGACGACGAATTCCAAAGATGCAAAACACAGCTTTGGCAAAGGATGGAATATGTGTCTATGGGTTTAAGAAGATGTGGGTTGGAAGCTGTACCACTAACAACACCAGAACTCATAGAGCTTTTTTGGTCTATTCATCATCCAGATCAAGCAGAAATTGGATATTACCCGGAAATTCTTCCTGAACTGCTTAAGTAATTACGAAACTACTAATTCGTACGAATATACTAATACGAATTCGTAAATTAGTAAAAATTGGTAAATTAGTAATTTTATGAATTTTTTAGATAATCTTTTAGGGAAAAAACAAGAGAACTTGGCGGATGATAAAATTTTCCAAGAGGAGGCTTTTGATGTAAGGGATATTATAGCGCCTCCATACATTGGAGTATTGCAAGACCACATAAAACTGGGCGAAAGACTTGCGAAATCTTTCTTTGTTTTTTCTTATCCAAGGTATTTAAACACCGGCTGGTTTTCGCCTGTTATAGACTTGAATACGCCAATGGATATTTCGTTTTTCATACATCCTGTCAGCTCAGAATTAATTTTAAAAAAATTAAGAAAAAAAATTACAGAAGTTTCTTCAGAAGTTTTAGAAAGACAAGAAAAAGGATTGATTAGGGATCCCGCTTTAGAAACCGCATATCGCGATATTGAAACTCTTAGAGATAATTTAATGACAGCCCAAGAAAAAATGTTTAGGTTTGGATTGTATATCACAATTTATGAAAATTCTGAAAAAGAATTAAGAGACACAGAACTCACGTTAAGATCAATTTTTGAATCAAGATTAATTTATATAAAACCGGCTCTGTTTAAACAAAAAGAAGGGTTTATTTCTTGTAGTCCTTACGGAATGGATTTAATAGAAGTCCATACGCCAATGGACACGGGGCCCCTATCAACATGTTTCCCGTTTATTTCTTTTGATTTAAGTTCCAATGAAGGAATTTTATACGGCACTAATAGGCACAACAATTCTTTGGTTTTATTTGATAGGTTTAGTTTGGAAAACGCAAACATGGTAGTTTTTGCAAAATCCGGTTCCGGAAAATCTTATGCTATAAAACTGGAAATTTTAAGATATTTAATGCAGGGAGTGGATTGTATTATTATTGATCCTGAAAACGAATATGAATTTTTAGCCGATGCTGTTGGCGGGGCATTTTTAAAAATTTCTTTAACTTCGCCAAACCATGTTAACCCTTTTGATTTACCACTGCCAGGGCCAGATGATAATCCCGAAGATATTTTAAGATCTAACGTTATAAACTTAGTTGGACTTTTAAGAATTATGCTTGGAGGGTTGTCACCAGAAGAAGATAGCGTATTAGATGAGGCGCTGACAGAAACTTATGCTGTAAGGGATATTACCGCCCAGTCAGACCCTAAAACTTGGGCAAACAACACGCCGTTAATGTCTGATTTCCAAGAAGTTTTAGAGAGTATGTCAGGAACAGAATCTTTGGTAAAACGTATTAAAAAATTTACCAAGGGAACTTTTTCTGATTTCTTTAACCAGCAGTCTAATATTTCTATTGAAAAAAGTTTTGTTGTTTTTGGAATAAGGGATATGGAAGAATCTTTAAGACCAATCGCATTGTATATTATTATGCGATATGTTTGGAATATGGTCAGATCTAAATTGAAAAAAAGAATTTTGGTTATTGATGAAGCGTGGTGGCTAATGCAATCAGATGACGGAGCTTCTTTTCTTTTTGGATTAGTGAAAAGGGGTAGAAAATATTGGCTGGGCGTTACAACTATTACACAGGACGTCGCCGACTTTATGCGGTCTGATTATGGAAGGGCAATTATCACAAACTCATCTTTACAACTTTTAATGAAGCAATCAACGGCAGATATTGATGTTGTGCAAAAAACTTTTAATTTAACCGAACAAGAAAAATATTTATTAATCGAAGCGGCGGTCGGAGAAGGATTATTTTTTGCAGGCAGAAAGCACGTATATTTATCAGTTGTGGCAAGCCAGACAGAAAACCAGATAATAACAACAAATCCTCAAGAGGTTCTGCAAAACAGAGAAGCAAAAAGAATTTTAGACTCCGCCCAAAATTAATCCTGTTAAATAATTTTCGTCAAAACCGAAAATTAAAATTTGGAATATTTTATTTAACTGGATAAAAAGATGGCCAAAAAAACCTGGAGAACAATTCTTTTTTTGGGAGCGATTTTTAGCTTTTTTTTAGGACACCCATTGGGTCGCGGTTTTGTTTTAGCATTTGAGGTTCACTATCCAACTATAGATATTCTTGGACAAACTTTTTCCATTAACGACACTTCTTCCTTGGGAGAATATATTTGTTATTTTTTTGGGTTAGGCACAAACCTGGCCGTTTTTATATCCGTTATAATTATAGCTTTTGGGGGAATTCTTTATCTTGTTTCCTACGGAAGGGGAAAATTCACAAGCGATGCTGTAGATTGGATAAAAGGTGGAATTTTGGGTCTTTTAATAGTTATTTCTGCATCATTAATAGCCTACACAATTAATCCAAATTTAACCGATTGTAAGGTTGGTATTTTATCATTAATTAATATTGGCTATTCTAATACATACCCCACCACAGAACCAAGTGCTCCCTGGAGTACATATCAAGAAATTCCTATTGGAAAATTAACTGAAAATCTTTTGACAAGAACAATGGATTGTTATGGCTTTGACCCGGAGGGAAATCCCGTTGCCGGAGAAAGAATAACAACCGAAGACTGTGGATTTTTTGGGGGTTGTCCCGAAGGACAAACTTGCGATAAAAAAACCAGCAAATGTTATATATCGGGTCCAACATATTTAAATCATGACCGAGCAGACTGTTTAATAGAGTTAATAGACGGTGCGCAAAAAAAGGGACAGATGATCGCGGGGCTATCAGATAAAATAACAGGGTTAATGAATACCTGTTCTTGTAGAATTAAAGATGCTCAGGGCAACGATACCAGTGAGAGTAAGTGCGACCCTGTTTGCGACCCATTAAACGGAGGGTGTGGACTTTTTTCAACGGGAAACCCCGCTGGAATAAACCAAGACTGTACTGGCTCCTGTAAAGGAGACTGTATAGGGGGAGCCTGCAAACAACCGCCAAACACAACAGACTGCTGTCCCCCGGGAGTTAAAAATCAAATTGAACACGGAGCAATTTCTTTATCTGTTGATGTAGGATCTGTTAATGGAGATAGTGGATCTTGTACAACTCCAAAAAAAGATTATAAAGGATTAGATGAATTTAGATGCCCAAACCCAAATGACGGCGATATTAAAACTCCGTGCTCTGGCATACCGGGATGGGTTGAAGAAAAGATCCAAGTGGATAATAAAACAATTATTACAATAAACCAAAAAAAATGGGAACTATTAAATTCCATACAACAACTGACATATTTTAGAGAAAAAACAGAAGAACTAAAACAAAGAATCCAAGCAGATAAAAATGAATTAGACAAGGCAAAATCTGCGCTAAATAACTGTTATATGGCAGTTCCGTATGTTGACCTTGTTAAAACTTACCAAACCACAAATCAGAAGGTTCGGCTTATCTCTATTACAAAAACATTTTCTGATCCGGAAACCAACGCGCCAATTGACGCTTCAAAATATTGCGCGGGATTTAATTATAATAATTCCAGTTGCCTTAAAAAATGCAACGACCTCTGCCCAGATACAAGCAACCAGGCCATCGGGTTTTATCGGCAAGAAACAGGCTCGTGCGCAAAAAACGATACGGCATGTTTAAATAAGGCCATTGAAAAAGCTTACCAGGAAAGACCTTGTCCATATGCTCCAAGCTCGTCTGATACTAAAACATTCGCAGGATGTATAACTGCGTGCGAGGGGGATCAGACAAATAGCTGCGGAAAAAAATATTTGTCGTGCTCTAACGAATATAATTTTTGTGAAGACCAGAGCACAAATAATTCACAATGTGTTATAGATAACTCTGATGTTTGTTTATTTGGCGGACAATCATTTCAAAATTGCGCGAACCAAACCACCGACCAGGGCAATACCAATTTTTGTATAGACAATGCTTACAAATGTAAAAATGGCTCTAATGAATATGCGGGATATATAGATTGTATTAAGCCAAACGCAACATCTACCACAACTGATCCTTTAACTAAGGCATTAAAAACCTTAGGGTTTGGACAAGACGATATAGATGTTTTATCTCAAATTTTAAACCCAGTTAATGTTTTAGACCTAACCAAAAATCTTAATGTCTTATCTATTATCCTGCGGAAAGCAGGAGTGCCACAGAATGATATCGACGCGCTCAAAGGTGGGAGCATTTCTCCCGCTTTGACTAAGGGCTTAAAATCATTAGGACTAACACAGGGTGATATTGACACTTTGTCCCAAAATTTAAACCCAGTTAATGTTTTAGACCCAACTAAAAACCTAACTAATGTTTTAACTAACATCCTGCGGGCAACAGGAGTGCCACAAAACGACATCGACGCACTTATAGGCGGTGCTAATCCTGTTAATATTTTAAACCGCATATTAGGGATCACGGGATCTGCGAATATTGATTGTTCACAAGACTATTCGGCTTCATTTTTATTTGAGCATCCGGAATGCCAAAAATGCACAAGCCCATATATTTCACTGCCTAATGGTGGTGGGAAGTGCCAGGACGTATATCCTGAAACCGCAAAGTGCCCAACTTCTTCTAATTGTCCTGCATGCCCGTGCGACCAGATAGACGCCACTCTCAAATCTTATGTTCCGGTTGAAAGTAGCCAAAAGGTTGCAGGCGAAGATATTTATTACACAACGGAACAGCCAATTTTAGCCCACCAGATAGTTGGACCCCAATGCAATAAATATTCCCGCAACGATGATCCTTTAACTTTTTATTGCCAAAACAATTGGTGGTTAGATCCAAATAGGGAAATAAGCGGAACAACACCAATAGGAACAGAAAAAGTTTGTCCTAAAACAAGAGAAATACCTGTTGGTCAAACCGTTGATAATGCTGAAAATTGGGCCGTCGGTTTAATAAACAGCGCGAATAAAATGCAAAATGACATACAGGACATAATTGGCGAGATGTATATAATAGGTAGGGCAAAAGATCCAGAAAATCCAATAAAAGATTACTGTAAATGCAATGCAAAATATGTAAGTGAGGAACCAATTTGTGAAACAGACTGCCAATATTGGCAAGTAATCGTGCCACCAGACACGTTCTGTGGCTGTGGTCTTGTAAAATGTAAAGGAAGCCCGTGTGATCAAATTACAGATTATTTGGCACAGCTTTGGGATTATTATAGAAAATTCAAGCTCGATTTTACTAGTTTTTATATAAATGCCCTAAAAGAACCCAGAAGCGATATTATGAAGGAGTTAACTTATTCTAGGCAGACAACAAGCAGTTGTAGCTTAATATCCAATAATTCCGATTCTCAAAACAGGTTATTAAGTTGTACAAGGGTTGAAGACGAATTAATTTCTCCTATTACCACCGGCAAAATAACAATTAACGGCGAAACCGCAAACTCTTATTGTTATGGAAAAGAAGTAGGTAAACTTTTTAGTGTGGATCCGTCAAGTAGCCAATACTTATCGCAACAAAACCAACCACCCTCAATAGATAACTGGTTTTGTTGCCAAGAATATCAAAAAACTTCCGGTGCGCAGGGCGCCGCCGCTCAATAATATTTGATAATTATAAAATAATAAAATTAATAAAAAATATGAAAATTATAATTAGTATAAAAAATAAGTTTTTATTATTTTTAAGTTTTTTAATTGTCTTTATTTTTTCCAGTATTGCTTTCGCTTCCGCTTTAGAGGTTCCTCTACCTGGACTGAAAAATAATCCTTCTCTTTCAGAATATGTGGTATATTTATTTGGATTTATTATTTCTATCGCGGGAGTCATAGCCTTAATATCTTTTGTTGTGGGAGCAATCGGATTAATAAATCCTAACGTTGAGGCCCATGGCGATGCTAAAGACCGGATGATAGGAGCTGTTTTGGGTTTAGTACTCACGGCTTGCGCCTTTTTAATTTTACAAACAATTAATCCTAATCTTGTATCGCCAACCTTAACACCTCTACCCGGCGTAGCGGGAGTTTTTTATACTAATGGAAGTGAGAAAGCCGCCGTGTCTGACCAGGTTGGAGATGTAGCAAAAAGAGGAGATGATTTAATAAAAAATGGATATAATAAATTACTTCTTGATTGCACTAATTCTAATGGATCGAACGACCCGGTGCTTTTAGTCTGGGAATTTCCCAAGGCAGGTTTTCAAGGAAATGACAGTAATTATAGTGGAGCCAGTGTTAAAAGAATAGGTTGTGGAGAAAGCGAAGACATTTCCAGCCTTGGTTCTTTTAAGTGGGCATTTGAAACCCCCGGAGTTTATTATTATTTGGGCGCGAATTGTGGCGGGCTGGGTTCTAGTGTGGTCACCAGCTCCCAAAACAGCATAGAGGCCCCGTTTAGGGGGAATATAAAATCAGTTAAAATTGTTAATAACCCAGCCAAAGACCTTTATTACGGCGTTATTTTTCACGCAAATGCCGGACTTGAAAATGGCGGTGCGTGTAGTCTCCCAATAACAAAGAATGATTGTAACCCAATCGGCATAAATAACTTAAATCCCTTTGCCGCTGATATTTTTTTAATGAACAAAACCCCGGCTACTTCCGGAACCGGAGTAATTTTTTACAGCGAAGCTTATGGTTGGAACACGGGCATTAGCGCCGGAAAAAAAATATTAACAAACACAGATATAGCGGCGCGCAATGGAAGTTATGAGACGTTTGCGTCAGAGTTATCTTTTGATTATACAAACATTAATAGGCCGGAGGCATATAAACATAAATGTAACCCTAACAAGCCTTCCGACGCCGAAGGTAATAAAGAGGGGGTTGATTGCTCCCAAAATGGTTGTGAAGCATTCGAAGATTGTATGGGATCTATAAAAATAAACGGGAGATATTTAATTAAGATTACTTGGATGGATAAAAGTTCTATTTGGGGCCCTTGTCAAACATTTACTCAGGATGTCGAAGAGTTAGATGCTAAACAAATTGGAGGCAGTAAAGCATATTTTGTTGATGTAATTGCTACAAACTAACAATTAATGGCAATGAAAAATAAGTTTTTATTATCTTTAGTTTTTTTTATCGCTTTCCTTTTTCTAGGGGCTAATTTTGTTTTTGCATTAGAGGCCAAGTATCCTGATATACCCGGCCTGCCAAGCTTAAATGGAGGCAGTCTTAATATCAGCTCATATATCGGATATTTTTTTGGGTTTTTAATTTATGTAGGAGGAGTGTTGGCCTTAATCTCTTTTGTTGTGGGAGCAATTGGGCTAATAAGCCCCAATATAGAATCCCATAACGACGCCAAAGACCGAATGAAAAACGCCCTTTTGGGATTAATATTAACGGCTTCCTCTTTTTTAATTTTGCAGACAATTAATCCTACTTTTGTGGCGCCGACTATGACGTCATTACCGGGCGTTGCAGGAATTTTTTATACCAATGGAAGTGAAAAAAAACCGTGCCCGTCAGAAAATCCAGATACATCAACTATTCCGCAGGGATTTAACAATATCCAATACATCTGCTCAGGAAGCGACCCTGCGTTATTAATTTGGATGTTCCCGGATAAAAACTTTGAAAACTACCAAAAGGCCAGCGTAAAAAGAATAACTTGCAATAATACTATTCCAATTGGCGAAGGATCTTTTCAATTGGCGTTTGAAACTCCCGGTATTTACTATTGCTTAGGAGGGTGCGGAGGCGACAATATGTGTTCAGGATATATGTCTAATGCGATCAGCTCCTCACAAGATGTTATAGACGCGCGGTTTAGCGGTAAAATAGGAGCCGTAAGGGTTGTTAACGACCCGGAAAACAACACTTATTATGAGGCTATTTTTCACCAGCAGACAGGACTAGATAATGTTGGCAAATGTTCTTATCCCATACCTGCGGAAAATAATAATCAAAAAATCGTGTGTGAGGGTCTTGATTTTCCCAACGCTTCCGCCGTAAATATTTTTATGTGGAATAAAGGACCCGCATCAACCAGTGGTGGTGGCGTTACTTTTTATAGCGAGGCTTATGGGGCCAGTATTGGAACGCAAAACAGAGGAGAGGGTTTTTGCGCCATTAATAATGATAAAATAATCGGCCTCTTTTCCGTAAAATCCGACAAACTTGTTTTTAATAGCGGTAATTCTGTTTATAGTTGCGGTTATTCCGAGAAAACCATGTCACAATATAAAGATCTTTATAAAACCTTCAGCGAAAGACACGGATCAATAAATATTAAGGGGAATTATTTGGTTGGCTTGTTCAGCAGCCCGAACACGGGTGGCGCATACTGCCAAGTTTTCGAAGGTGATGCCAATAATTTAAACATGGAACCGTTTATTGCATCGGGACAATCCATAGAAAGTATTTATATTCTTCCTAAAAAATAGACTCCTGTTATAATCTAAAAAAACAAAGTTGATGCCCAAAAAATATATAAAATTTTTATTTGCCATTATTTTTTCTACCATTCTTTTATGTGGTATTTTTTCCTATTTTTTAGTAAACAAAAGTTTGGCGGCGGGACTAGAAGTAAAAACCTATCCCACAATAGCCGGAAAAACCGTAACAGCCGAGACAAAGCTGCCAGATTTTATGGTTTATCTATTTAACGCCGGGATGATTTTAGGGTTTGGCTCTGTTATTATTTCCCTGGCTTTGGCTGGAGTAATGTATATATTGTCTCCCATAGACCCCGGCGCCGAATTTTTATCTCGCGCCAAAGACCGTGTCTCTGGAGCAATATCGGGTTTGCTTGTTTTAATTTTGACATATCTGATTATAACCACTATAAATCCCCAACTTAGTGTTTTTAAACCGAGTGACCCACTAGAAACCCCTCAAATATCACAAACAGAAAAAACAGCCCCGGGCGTATATTTGTATAAAGACTCCGGATGCTCTAATAAAGACGCCGATGTGTATGCATCAAATGTCGGCGACTTGGGCTCATTGAGAAAAGATGTAAATTCCGTAAAAATAGTCCCAGATTCAGATAATGACACTTATTATTTTTCTATCTTATATGAAACTATAAATTTTCAAGGAAAGTGCCAATATATTAACCCGGATAATAGTTGCCAGAGAACAAGCCTTTCTGCTTCGTCGGCATCTATTTATAAATATAATTTTGACCCCAACGGCGATGGAGTGTATTTTTACCGCAAATCATACTTTAACCAAGAGGGCGGATATTTATTTATTCCAAACGATGATATTGGAGACCTAAATAGAAGGGGCCCATATGCAAATAAATTAGACCAATTACAGTTTATAGGTGTGCCAGAAGAGGAACAAGATTGTATAAAATATGACGATAAGGGGAAGTGTGCCGAAAGGGCTATCCCAACTCTCGCTGGAGAAAATATTTCCTCAATAAAAATACGCGGGGATTATCTTGTTTTACTCACCTATGCCGGACCAAAAGAATCGTGTGAAGACGTTGTAAACACCTCGTGCCAAGAATTTCCTACACCAGATGATATAAATAAAACCGGACCACAACAAATAAAATGGGAAGAAATTAGAAACTATAACGGAGTAATTCCCAATTGTTTAACTATTATCCCAATATAATTTTTAGCAATAAACAATAAAAAACCGCCCTGAGTTTATCGAAGGACGGTTTTTTATTGTTTGATAATTATTTAGCCTTCCCCGTTAGAAGTCTTGAGTAAAAATTATTATTTCAATAATAATTTTTACATACTCATTCCAATGTTTTTTATTATTTGTAATTTTGACTTGCTAAAAATTTTATAGAACTATCCAGACTTCTAACGGGGCTTTATAATAATATGCCTATCTATCCCATATCCTTGGCTTTCTGTCAGAACGTCTGTTCTTTCAGATAATTCTGCGTGTATAATTCTCCTCTCGTAAGATGACATCGGCGGAAGCGCCTTTTCCCCTTTATTTAAGGCCACCTGATCTGCCAACTCTCTGGCTGTGCTTTTTAAATATTCTGTTTTTTGCTTTTTATAATCATTAATGTCTAAATTTAAATAAAAAACCCCTTGCAATCTCCTGCTTAAAATGGCCCTTAAAAGACGCTGAATTTCAAAAAGAGTTTGGCCTTGCTGGCCGATCAAAATTTGGGGCTCGTCTAGTTTTAAACTTAAGTCGACTATTTCTATTTTCTCTTCGGACACATCCTGTCCTCCTCCGAGTTTTTTTTTGGCAGAGGTCAAATCAACACTCATATTAGAGGTTGGTATTGTCATCTTCTCAAAAAATTCCTCTGCTATCTGTTTAATTTTATTTATTTTTTCGGATTCTGACATATCTCTAATTATTTACCGACTCTGACTTATTGTTCTTTTTAAAAATTAAATACTGCTGAATTATAGAAAATAATCCGCTGGTTGTCCAGTATAATCCTAAAGCGGATGGTAAACCTATTAATATAATAATTGTAAAAACAGGAAAAAAGTAAAGTGTCTGCTTTTGCATCATTTGAGAAAAGTCAGCCCCCTTGCCCTGCACACTACTCTTTGAATTGGTTTGGGGAATTAGCATTTTTGTCTGGAAATATTGTACTAGACCAGCCAAAATAGCCAACACCAGATTTGGTTTAGATAAGTCTATTATATGCAAAAATAAAGGATTTATTTGCCCGGGATTAAAAATAAATCCATATAGGGCGCTTAATTCTTGAGGATTAACTCCACCCCAAAAAACCCTGTAAAGGGCAATTAATATAGGAATTTGTATAAGGCCTAAAAGAAGTCCTGAAAAGGGATTTATTTTTTCTGTTTTATATAAATTTAAAATCTCTTTCGCCTGCTTTTCTTTGTCGTCCTTGTGTTTTTTTTGCAACTCTTGAATCTTTGGTTGCAACTCTTGAAGATTCTTTTGGGATTTGACGGCTTTGGCTGAAAATGGAAAAAGTATAACCCTAATTATTATAGTTAAAAGTATTATAGCTATACCAAAGTCGTGACCGGGCACATAATTATATAACAATATAAGAAAGTTAAATAATGGCTGGTATAGTGTAATATAGAAAAAACTTACTATGGATTCAAACATTTTACTTTTAATTTTTAATTAATAACCCTGTCTTAATTAGGGCGCTTTTTAGAGCCTCTTTTATTATGGAAAAGTCTTTTTTCTCTATGCCAGATAAAGCAATTAAAATTAAGTCTGTCCCTAATTTTATATTCTTTGTTTCGGCTCCGACCGCCTCGACCAGCCTCCTTCTAATTTTATTCCTTATTGTGGCCTTTTTTGAGACTTTTAGGCTGACTATAAATCCAAATCGATTTATCCCTAGATTATTTTTTACTGTTTTTAAAATAAAAAGATTATTTTTAAAGCTTTGGGACGGCTTTACGGCCCCCCTAAAAATAACTTCGAAGTCTTTCTTTTTTTTAATTCTATTTTTTTTTGGAAGCATTAAACACTTATAGGGCTATCTTTTTTCTTCCTTTCCTCCTTCTTTTTTGTAACACCTGCCTGCCGGTTTTTGTTTTTTTTCTTCGCAAAAAGCCGTGAGTGTTGGCTCTTTTTTTCTTTTTCGGCTTATATGTTATGCTCATTGTATGTATTTTTTAATTAAGTATAATATTAATTAGTATAGTTTAAAAAATCGGAAATTACAAGGCGCCGTTGTTTTTATTCTGGTTCTAATATTTTACAACATTTTAAAAAATGTTATAAAATATTTATTGTGCGTCTCCACATAGACGGACCGCACAAGTTATACACAGTTTAATAACAGCTCTCTTCGTTTTGTTTCTATTTGACAAAGCCCCAATAAAAGAGAAAAATATACTTATTAGAAACTCTTTCTTAAACTGCGCACAAAATTACAACAATTAATTACTTGGTCGATAAAAAATAAACTTTAACACCTCTCGCTTCAAATTATGGATAATCTCGAGCTTTGGCAGTCGGTCTTAGCGCAAATGCAGTTTCATATATCTAAGGCCAATTTTGCTACCTGGTTTCAAAACACTGAAATTATTTCCAAAGACAATGAAAAGATAATAATTTCAGTTCCAAATGCGTTTTCCAAGGAATGGTTAAGTAATAAATATAATAAACTAATCTTAAAAACCCTACACGATATAGATGACTCTATAAAGGATTTAGATTTTATTATAAAACCCCAATCTTCAAGAACCACCCCTGATATAACCGGTCACACGGGTGGGCGTCCGGGAACGCCCGAGAGTGAAAAACAGGAAGACACTCAATTAAAATTTGAAGAGTTTAAAATAAACAAAGAAACAAACCTCAATCCACGATATACTTTTAATAGTTTTGTGGTTGGGTCATTTAATGAGTTGGCCCATGCGGCCGCCCTAGCCGTAGCCGACAACCCGGGGTTCACATATAATCCATTATTTATTTACGGGGGTACTGGACTGGGTAAAACACACTTGATACAGGCTATTGGAAATAAAATAAATGACGAAACAAAAAAGAAAAAAGTAAAATATATCTCTTCAGAAAAATTTGTTTCGGGTATTGTTTCTGCTATTAGAACAAACAGTATGGAGGCTTTTAAAGCAAGCTTAGCGCCTATAGATGTTTTAATTCTAGATGATATACAATTTATTGCCGGTAAAAACAAAAGTCAGGAGGAGTTTTTTCATGTTTTTAATTCTTTATACGAAAAAAATAAACAAATAATTCTTTCTTCTGATAGACCACCAAACGCTATTGCCGAGCTAGAAGAAAGGCTAAGATCTAGGTTTGAGGGTGGCATGATCGCAGACGTTAGTTTGCCAGACTATGAAACAAGGCTGGTAATTTTAAAAACTAAACTGCAAGAAAAAAACATAGACGTGCCTGAAGATATTTTAGATTATATCGCCACTAATGTTAAAAAAAACATAAGAGAATTGGAGGGCGCCTTAAATAAAATATTAATTTACAGTAAAATTAACCAAGAGCTTAATATAGAAACCGCTAAAAAACTACTTAAGGGTTTTATTTTTTCTCCTTTTGATGTGGCAAATTATAAAAAAATAATAGAAACTGTGGCTAAATTCTACAACTTAGAGGAAAAAAACCTGTTTGACCCCACCAGGCGCAAAGAAATTGTAAGGCCCAGGCAAGTCGCAATGTTTTTATTAAGAAGAGAATTAAAATATTCTTTCCCAGCTATAGCAAGAAAATTTGGGGGTAAAGATCACACAACCGCTATTTACGCATATAAAAAAATATTACAAGAAAACGAAGAAAATAATAAATTAACCGAGGAATTAAATTTAATAAAACAGAGGATATATAGTGGATAAATAAAGAGAATATGTGGTGAATAAATAGTGTTAAAAAGGATTATAATTTTAACAATAAAAACATACATTATAAAATATATTACTTATTATATTTCTCTATCCACATTTTTTTCACAAAAAACTTTAAGAACAAATAAAAACATCTACACTTAGTTTTTTATAAAAAATAGTAAAAAATAAAATACATAATAATAATAAGTTTATTTAATTAAAGAATTAATTAATAATTATGAAAGTAGAAATTCTAAAAGAAAACCTTAAAAACGGGTTGTCTATGGTCGAAAAAATAGTTGGTAAAAATTTATCGCTACCGATTTTAGATAATGTTTTAATAGACACAGAAGATAGTTTTTTAAGTTTAAGCTCAACGGACCTAGAAACTGCCATAAAGTTGTGGATACTTGCTAAAATTATAAAAAAGGGAAAGGTTGTGGTTCCCGCTAAGTTTTTTTCAAGTCTTGTTTCTTCTTTGCCAAACGAAAAGATTATATTGGAAGAAAAAAAACAAGGATTATCCGTTGAGTGTAAGAGCTTTAAAAACCAAATTCAAGGATTTAATCCAGAAGAATTTCCCCTAATCCCAGAATTTAAAGACGCGGATTATTTAGAGGTTGATAATAGAATTTTTTGCCAAGGTTTATCTCAAATAGTGGATGTTGCCTCCCCCTCCCAATCAAGGCCGGAAATTTCTGGTATTTATTTTATTTTTTCTAAAAACACTATAAAAATAGTTGCCACAGACAGTTTTAGGCTGGCAGAAAAAAATATTATTTTAGAAGAACCAGTTCAAAAAGATGTATCGTTTATCCTGCCCCAAAAACCAGCCAGAGAGTTAATTAATATTTTAAGTGGCCCAGTGGGATATCCGGAAGGAAAAATAAAAATATATTTTTCTCCAAACCAGACATTATTTGAACTTCCAATGAAAGATGCACCACACCCGCAAGTCCAGGTTGTTTCTAGGCTGATTGAGGGCGAATATCCTAATTATGAAGAGATTATTCCTAAAAAGTTTAAAACGCACGTGGTTGTAAAAAGAGATGAATTTTTGAGCCAAGTTAAAACAGCCTCCTTATTTTCTGGAAAAATTAACGAGGTAAAAATTAAAATAAATCCTCAAGAGAAAGAAATCCAAATTTTTGCCCAAGACCCGGATGTCGGTGAAAGCCAATCTAATATCCCCGCAAAAATAGAAGGAGAAGTAATAGAGGCCTCTTTTAACCATAAATTTTTAATAGATGGATTGTCTAATATTAAAAGTTCAGAAATTATATTTGATTTAAGTAAAGAAGAGGGGCCCTGTATATTAAAACCCGTTGGAGATGCGAGTTATATTTATGTGGTAATGCCCATTAAGTCCACGTAATTATATATAAATAAAAAACAACCCTAATCGTTTCGACTGGGTTGTTTTTTATTATAAAAATATTACTGCTGACACAGCGCTCCGGTTGTAGGATTATAAATAGCTCCCGCTGTGCACCCAGTGATTAGTGATGAAGTTTGGGTTGTTTTTCCTAACCAATTATCTATCCCCGCCTGCCACAAAGAATATTGAGGGTCTGTTTGGGGGTTTTCTGGTTGCGATCCTAAAATATTATTTTTATTAACATAATATAAAATGGTGCGATTATTGTTTGATGGTATTTGTCCCATCAATGCGGGGCTTCTATTTGTGATAGGATTCGGCGGAGTAAAATTTTCAATAGGATTTGATGAAACTATTTTTTCCATAACCTTATTCCACATAGGAGCCGCTATTCCGACACCCTCGTCATTTGTTGGATGGTTATTATTATTACCCGTCCATACGCCTACAACTGCGAAGGGGGTATATCCCATTGTCCACCCGTCAACAAAATTTTGAGTAGTTCCTGTTTTAGCAGCTACTTGATATCCTGGTAAATACAATGGAGAGTTGGCGCCAAAAACCGGAGCTCTAGCGTTATTATCAGAAAGAATATTATTTATTTGTCTCGCAGTTTGTGTGTCTAAAACCTTTGTCGGCTGGCCCTGGTTTTGCTCAATAATATTACCGGCAGAATCAGTTATTTTTAAAATACTTACCGGAGATAGATAATTACCCTCTGTTGCAAAAACTCCATAAGCAGAAGCCATTTCCAATAAATTAACATCTCCTCCTCCAAGTACTAAAGATAATCCATAATTATTAACATCTGTGAGCGTTGTTATTCCAAAATCCTTAGCTGTTTTTAGGGTGTTTGAAATTCCGGCTAAATAAAGAACCTTCACGGCTGGTATGTTTAATGAACAGTCGAGGGCTGTGCGTAGGGTAACCGCCCCCCTATTTCTTCCGTCATAATCTTGCGGATTATAGCACGCCTGTCCATATATATCCGTTTCAGCGTTTCCGCCAGGGTCACAATTAGGATTAAATTCGGTTTTTACATCCCATACAATAGTATCTGGGGTTAAGCCTTTTGCAAGGGCGGTGGCATATGCGAAGGGCTTAAAAGATGATCCAGGTTGTCTTTGTCCCATTGTGGCTACGTCATATTTAGGATCAAACAAACAACTTCTCGTTGCTGTTTCATCACAACCCTCAGGATAAGGGGCGGCAAAATAATCTTTAGACCCTATTAGCGCTAAAATTTGGCCATTTCTCGGGTCAATAACAACCATAGCGGCGTTATTGGCGCCCTTACTTAGGTTTGTTTTATCCGCATCTTTTATAACCTGTTCTGCATATTCTTGAATATCCCAATTTAAGGATGTATATACCCTAAGGCCTTTTTCTTTTAAATAATCTTCGCCATATTTTTCATCCAGATATTTTTTAACATACAAAACAAAATCGGGCGCCTTTATAGACATTTTACTTTTTGAAAAGTTTATTTTTTCGTCCTTGGCCGTACCCAATTCCTCTGGAGTAATATACCCAAGCTTCTCCATTTTTTCTAAGATAATATTTTTTCTTTGTAGAAGTTCTGCTTTATTCGGACCATAAGGAGAGTAATAACTTGGAGCCGGGAGCATGGCGGTTAAAACAGCTGCCTCGGCCAAAGAAAGGTCTGATGCCGGCTTATTAAAATAAGTTTGACTGGCGGCCTCCGCTCCGTAAGCATTTCCCCCAAAGGGGATTTCATTTAAATACCATGTAAAAATTTGGTCTTTAGAATATCTTCTTTCCAGCTCTATACTTAAAACAATTTCTTTGATTTTTCTTGCAATACTCTTTTGGTTTGTGAGATACACGGATTTTATTAATTGCTGGGTTATAGTTGATCCGCCCTGGTTTCTAGATTGAGAAGTTAAATCAATCCATGCGGCTCGCATTATACCCCCAAAATCCACTCCTCCGTGCTGGTAAAATCTGGAGTCTTCTGAGGCTAAAACGGCGTGTTTTAAATTATCTGAGATTTTGTCGAAAGAAACTATCTCCCTTTTTTCTTCTCCATAAATATCATATAAAAGAACCTTGCCGGTGTTGTCATAAATTTTGGTTGACTGTATAAATGGTGTTTCTGTAAACTTTTCCGGCCGTGGGAGATCCCAAGTGTAATAAACAAACAATGCTAAAAGTAATAAACATCCGCCCAAAAATAAAAACGCCAAATATTTTCCGGCAGTAAGCAGTGTTTTTTTGTTTATTTTTTTATAGAGGTTTTTAATATTTTTTATTTTCATATTGTGCTTATTTTTATTATTTTTTGTGGCAATACCGCGGATTGCCGGCTCTCACAGCCCCCCCCCCACGGCATTTTTATATTATACCCCTAAAAAATATTTCGTAAAAGAAAGACGAGTGCCCAGATTCATATGCTATCATTAAACAAAAAAACCGTCCATAGGCGGTTTTTTTGTTTAATAAACAATTTTACTTATTCTTCTTCTGCCGGTGAGTCATCGTCGTCGACAGCTACTTCGTCATCTTCCTCTTCTTCTTCATCGCTATCTGTATCCAAGTCGTCGTCAAAATTACTGTCTTCGAGGTCTTCGTCTTCGTTGATAAACCTAGTTAAAAATTCCTCTTCCATTTTTTTTATTTTGTCCCTTTGATAAGTTCAGTTGTCCACTGGACTTATTAAGAGGGCCAATAATTTATATATTACCTATCTGTTGCCCTTTATTATATTTTTTCACAAACTATTGTCAATACCTCTTTTTCCACAAGTCGTAAAAAGGTTTTTTATAAAAATAAAAGAGGATATTAATATGTTTTTATTGCGGCGCAAATTGCCACCCCAATGGCGTCAAAAGCGTCGTCTTTTTTGCGGTTATTCTTTTTTAAATCAAAGTGTCTTATATCGACAGTTTTTTTAATCATTTCTTGAACCTGTTTTTTTTCTGCCCGGCCGTATCCTGCAATAGTCATTTTCATTTGTAGCGGAGTAAACTCGAAAATCCGTAATTTTTTTTCTGCAGCTGCCAATAATATTACCCCCTTGGTTTGGCTCACAGGCATTACGGTTTTAAGATTTTTAAAAAAGAATAAATTTTCAATAGACATAACGTCCGGTTTATGTTTTTCTATCAGTTTTGTTATTTCTTTGTATATTTTTTTTAATCTTTCGCCCGTTGTAGCAAATTTATCTGTTATTATGCAACCAAAATCGACAACCTCAAAACATTGGTCCGGGTTGCCCGTGGGCCGTTTTTTAATAATAGAGTATCCTACTATTACTGACCCTGGATCGATTCCAATAATAATCATGAGTGATCAGTTTTTGATATTTGAGTAAATATCGTTTACGGCGTCATTCTCGTCTAGAGCCTCAAAAAGTCTTTGAGTTTGTTCTTTGTCCTTTTCTGAAAGCTCTACTTCTTCTTTTGGAACTAAGTCTATGGAAGTAGAATCAATTTTTAATCCCTTATCTTCTAATGTTTTTTTAGTTGCCTCCAGTTCTTCTGGCTTTGTATAAACTTCTAATATGTCTTCTTGCCATTTAACATCTTCTGCCCCAGCCTCAATAGCCGCCAGCTCTAATTCTTCTTTCTCTTTGTTTTCTAATAAAATAGCTATAACTCCTTTTGCATCAAACATCCATCGTACTGCTCCCTCTCCCGCCATTTTCCCGTTGTTTTGGTTTAGTGTGGTTTTTATTTCGCCTAGCGTCCTATTTGTATTATCTGTAATTCCATTAATTATTAGGGCAATTCCTCCGGGGCCGAACCCCTCATAAGAAACGGACACCAAGGCTTCACTGGCCAATTCTCCTGTGCCTTTTTTAATTGCCCGATCGATATTATCCTTGGGCATGTTCATATTTTTAGCCTGTTCTATAATGGTTTTTAGTTTTGAGTTTTTTTCCGGGTCTCCAGATCCCCCGCCCTCTTTAACGGCTATTGTAATAAGTCTGCCATATTTAGAATATATTTTACCTTTTTTTGCGTCATTGGCCATTTTTGTGGCCATAACTGTTTTTGCATGACTATGTCCTGACATATGAACGAAGTGAGCACTCAGCACTAATTTCCGTGGTTAGTTTTTAAGGTCACACTTACAAAGGAAATTAGTGTTGGGTTTCTCGTTTATTGCGAAAAACTCGAAATTTAATAAATAATACAGCTCCAGCTAAAAGTAAAGTTATCGCCAAAACAGTAAAAAATAAAAACCAAGGATTTTTTGTGCTATGAAATATTTCTTGATTCTTAAGTGTGTTTTGGCCAACATTTACCAGGCCGGCGACGGTATCCTCTTTTTTAACAGAAATATTTTTATTTGACAAGGTTTTTGTATCAACAACAATATTTTTAGTTCCTGCGGTTAGGACCGTGCTCCAGGCCCACGACCCAATAATTTTGTTATAAGATTGGCCTAAGGGGGCTTTTATATAACTTACAGAATCAATAATTTTGCCGTCTGGTGTTAATAGATTTATCCCATCTTCATCATTATTCAGCATTATTTTTGTTTCGGGCCTTTTGAAAACTAAAAATCCATAGGATAGAATTTTTGCCTGTCCTGAGCCTGTCGAAGGGGTTTCTTTTTTAATAGTGTGTGTTTTCGTTGTGCCGGTTGTGTCCTGGATTTTCCAACCCGATAAGTCAACCTCAAAGCTGTTAGAGTTATATAATTCAATCCATTCATCAGTTTCATCCGGTCCTTCGGGGTTTGGTAGAATTTCATTTATAAATATGCCAGAGGGGTAAGGTGCTGTCTCTGTGGGGTCGCTAGGCGCGTCAGCTGGCTCTGGGGGATCGGTTTCTGCAGGGACGGTGTTTTGTACCACTGCGATATTTTCATCTTGTGGCGAGCCCCCTGAGACATAAGCTAATCCCTGGTCTTTTATTTTTTGTAATGTTTTTTCTCCGATACCGCTCACCCTTAATAAATTATCAACCGAAGAAAATGGCCTTGCGTCAATAATCGCCTGCGCTTTTACAATTCCAATTCCCGTCAGTGTTTTTAACTGCTGTAGTGAAGCTGTGTTTATCTCCACCCTATCTGTGGCCAAGATAAGACTCGGATAAAAAAATAAAATAAAAAGAAAAATAAAAATAAAAAGAAATACTTTTTTCATATTCTCTAATTATATAATAAAAATAGTTGACAAAATAGTTGCAGGGCGTAAACTGAAGAAAAAGATTATTAAATTAATTAAAAATATGGCAAGACAAGAAAGAGAGCCACAACAAAATGAGCCTCAAGCAGAAGAGCTTGATGTTGAAAAATTAGATGTAGAAACTTTAAAAACTGAAATAAAAAGAAGGCAAGATATTATAGACCGAGGCGCAGAGTTTAGCAGAGAATTCGGCGTAAATTTAAGTGATAATAATTATTTACAAGATGCTTATTTAGAAAGAGATAAGTTTCAGGCCGAATTAGATAAAAAGGGTGATAAATCAGAAAAGTAATTTTTTAGGACCCTTAAATTAAAAACCGCCCTTCGGCGGTTTTTTGTTAGAATAAATTGCTTTGCTTTTTTAAATGTTTTAAATCTAAGTGCTCGTAGGCTAAGTTTGTGGCAATGCGGCCCTTGGGAGTTCTTTCTAAAAGTCCACATTGCATTAAATAAGGCTCATAAATATCTAAAACGGTGTCTTCTTCTTCCATGGCAGCAGCTGATAAAGATTGTAATCCTACCGGCCCGCCGTTAAATTTTTCAATTAAGGCTCGCAAAATATTTCTATCAGAAGGGTCTAACCCCATCATATCTACCTCTAAGGAGTCCAGCGCGTGTTCTGTTATCTCTTTTGTGATTACGCCTGCATTTTTAACTTGCGCAAAATCTCTCACTCTTTTTAAAAGCCGGTTGGCAACCCTTGGGGTAAATCGCGAACGCTTAGATATGGCTTCTACTGCCTCGGGCTCTATTTGTATTTTTAAAAGTTTACCAGACCTTTCTATTATTTTTTGTATATCTTCTTTTGTATAAAAATTAAGCTGGAAAGTGGCGCCAAAACGGTTTCGTAACGGAGCCGATAATAATCCGGGTTTTGTTGTGGCCCCAATTAATGTAAATTTTGGCAGTTTTAGTTCCATTGTTCTTGCCATTGGCCCTCTGCCCAAAATCAGATTCAATTTATAGTCTTCCATGGCGGGATACAAATATTCTTCGATAGTTTTATTTATCCTATGGATTTCGTCTAAGAATAAAACATCTCCTTCTGATAAATTTGTTAAAATTGCAGCCAGGTCTCCCGCCCTTTCCAGTGCTGGGCCGGAAGTGACCCTTATTGTTTTTCCCATTTCGTTTGCTACAAGGTACGCTAGGGTGGTTTTTCCTAATCCTGAGTTTCCATAAAATAGTAAATGATCTGGGCTCTGGCTTCTTTGTTTGGCGGCTGTTATAATTACCTGTATGTTTTCTTTAATTTTGTCTTGGCCAACATAATCTGACCAGGAATTAGGCCTTAAAGTGGAATCTAACACATCTTCCTCTTTTTTTGGTTTTTCTATTATTGCACTTGACATAAGCTATATATGGTGATATAATTGAAAATATTAAGAGTTACAATTAAAATATAACATTTTAGTAGTAAAAGGTATATACGTAAACAGCCCTAGAATTGGAGGTATTTATTTGGATTTATCTTAGCTTCGGATAATTTTGCTCCGGCTCAATTATTCCTCAGATAAATCTTTCTTTATGTCCCAGACATAAAAGTACCTCCAATTCTAGGGCTGTTTTTGTTTTTAAATATTCCTTATATTTGTTCCTCGTCTTCTTCAACAACTCGGGCAACCTCATCAAAGGTTGTTTTTCCTTCTATAATATCGATTAATCCGGATTGGTACATTGTTACCATCCCCTTTTTTATGGCTAAATTTCTAATTTCAGAAACCGGGGGATTGGTCAAAATAAATCTCTCTATTTCAGAATCTACCAAAAATGCCTCAAACAACCCTTGTCTTCCTCGATACCCCGTAAAATTACAAGCGGGGCAACCCCCATCCTTTACTTTTGCAATCTGTATTTTTTCTAAATTAGGAATTTTTATCGAAGAAGGCAGCCCCTTTAATCCCTTTTTAATTTCTGATAATTCTTTTGTGGATGGCTTTATCAGCGTTGAGCATTTTTTACAAACTTTTCTAACTAACCTTTGAGCCACAGCCATTTTTAATCCAGAAGCAATGGTGGCTGAATCGGCACCAAGATCCACTAGTCTGGGAATGGTTCCGGCCGCGTCATTTGTATGTAAAGTAGAAAGAACCAGGTGTCCGGTTAATGACGCCTGTAAAGAAATTTTTGCGGTTTCTAAATCTCTAATTTCACCAACTAAAATAACGTCCGGGTCCTGCCTTACAATTGATCTTAATCCGTCTGAAAAATCATATCCTTTTTCCGGGGACACTTGTGTTTGAGAGATCCCTTTTAAATGATATTCAATTGGGTCTTCTATTGTGATAATTTTAATCTCCGGATTCTGTATTTTTTTTAAAAAAGCATATAAGGTCGTCGTTTTTCCGGAACCAGTTGGTCCGGTGACGATTATCATTCCATTTGGTTTTGTAATTTCTTTTTTAAAAGTTTTATAAAGGTCGTCTCTTAATCCTAAGTCTTCCAAAGAAATTAGGCTTTTTGGATTTAAAATTCTCATCACAATAGACTCTCCGTATTCGGCTGGTAAGCTGGAAGTTCTTACTTCAATAAGAGATTCTCCAACCCCAATTGTAAATCTGCCGTCTTGGGGTTTATCTGTGATATTTAGTTTTAGTTTTGAAAGAAGTTTTAAGCGGCTAAGTAGGTGATGGTATGTGTCGTGGCCAAAAAAAACAACATCCTGCAAGATGCCGTCTAGTCTTATTCTAAGCCTCGCCTCTTCTTCTTGCGGCTCAATATGGATATCAGACGCGTCAAGGATTATCGCCCCATACAAAATAACGTCTAAAAATTCTGTAACATTTCCAACAAGATATTCTTCTATCTTTTTTTTAAATCCGCTGATATCTTTTACTTGGCTGGTCACCTCCTCAATAATTTTTGGGGAGATTGCCACGCTTCCTAATAATTTTTTTGTGTCTTCCATAATTATTTAATATTATCTGTTATTTGTTTTAAATCTACTCCAGTCTTCATTAAACTCGAGGCCGTCTCGAAGATGCCCGCGGTAATTTTGTTTTTAAAATTTTCAGTATAAATTACTAATCCCGACAAAAGACACGTAGAGGGTTCTTTTTTAATGGAGTTTTCATTTATACCTTTTATCAAGGAAAATATAATCTCTGTTAAGGAGTTTTCTCCTAATAGGTTAATTTTACCAAATTTTTGGTTGTCTTGCATATTGCCCGCACTGAGCGGAGCCGAAGTGTCGATATTCACAACCGGCGAATCAAGTAAAAAACCGAAAGAATTTAATTTTTCTGACAGCTCTTTTTGATAATCTTTTATACCCACGGTTATAATAAGGTCCGGTTTAGCTTCTGCAAAATAAAATGAGATATTGTCTTTCTTTATATTTCCCCCTGCCAACGTCAAATGTATTTTTAGTGCTTCAGTGTTTTTTTCGTAGTAAATTTGCGATATTTGGGCAACACTATTTGGAATAGAAACAACAAAGTTTTTAGGATAAGAAATAAAATCTAGAGATGGAGACAAAAATTTCAGATTTTCAGGTAAATTTTCTAAAATTAGGTTTACATTTTTGCCTAATTCTTTTAAAGTATAAAAAAGAGCCAATATAGAAGCTATAGCCTCCGGCTCTTGTGAAGGTATGAGATAAACATTTTTTGATTCAGCGATAATATTTTTAAATTCTGAAATGTTTTCCATTAAAATACCCTATTCGATTTTAAAAAATAATGCAAGTGGAAAAGATATACACAACTAAAAGCTATAAAGAAACTCAAAAACTTGGCCAAAATTTTGCTCGGGAAATTTTAGCCCTGAGCCTGCCGAAGGGCGAAAATGACTCTGCGGCGGTTTTGGCTTTATGTGGAAATTTGGGTGGAGGTAAAACAACTTTTTTACAGGGCTTCGCGAAGGGTTTAGGAATTAAAGAAAAAATTTTAAGCCCCACTTTTGTAATAATAAAAAAGTTTAAAGTCTCAAACCGTCCTGTCGTGAAAAGTACGCTATCGCGCACTTTTCACGACAGGTACTTCTACCATTTTGATTGTTATCGCATAAATAATCCGGAGGAAATTTTAGATCTAGGTTTTGAGAAGATAATTTCTAACCCAAAAAATATCGTAGCAATTGAATGGCCGGAAAAAATAAAAAAAGTTTTGCCAAAAAATATTATCAAAATAGATTTTAAATTTATCAACGAAACTAAACGAGAAATATTTTTTAAAATATGATAAGATAAGGAATGGAAAAGCGGTTAATTATTATTGATTCGAATGCGCTGTTGCACAGGTCTTTTCATGCGCTTCCGCCATTGATGACAAGATCCGGGCAGGAAACGGGAGCCGTTTATGGATATTTGCTGACGCTTTTTAAGGCTATAAATGATTTAAAACCCGATTATATTGTTGCCTGTTTCGATACAAAAATGCCAACCTTCAGGCACGAAATGTTTAAAGATTATAAGGCTCAAAGGCCAGTTACGCCATCGGGAATTATTACTCAAATACCAGTTACTAAGGAAGTTTTAGAAGCTTTTAAAATTCCAGTTTTTGCAAAAGAAGGCGTTGAAGCAGACGACTTGATTGCAACAATTTGTGCCAAAAATCCCGATTTGGGAATATATATTATATCCGGGGATTTAGATAATTTACAGCTGGTTAATAATAGAATAAAAGTTTATACTTTAGGAAAGGGTATAAAAGATACTGTAATTTATGATATAAATAAGGTAGTAGAGAGATTTGGAGTTGAGCCCGCGCAAATGGTGGATTTTAAAGCTTTAACCGGAGATCCATCTGACAATATTCCCGGTGTTGAGGGTATTGGTAAAAAAACAGCAGCGGAAATAATACAAAGATACGATAATATAAAAAATCTTTACGAAGAACTTGCCACAGATACGGCAGTTTTAAAACCAAAAGTAAAAGAAGCGCTGAAAAAAAATAAAGAGTCGGCCCTAATGTCTCGCGACCTGGCGCAGATGAAAAAAGATGTTGATATAAATTTTTCCATTGAAGATTGTAAATTCGGTAGTTTTGATAAAAATAAAGCAGAAGAAATTTTTAAAAAATTAGAGTTTAATTCGTTAATTGCCCGTTTGCCGTCGCTTAAAAATTAAAAAGTATTTTTTTACATGGCCAAACTTACGTCAAAAATTGCTGTCCCCATAATCCTAGTCGGTGTTTTTTCTATAGCTGTGTTTATAGCTGCGGGTTACGAGCGATTAAACTTCAGTTTTTATATTATTATTTCTCTTCTTGCCATTTATGTTTTTTTCTTTGGGTTGGCAGTCGGTCAAAACCTCGCATCCCCTATTAAAAAAATATTAAACAAGGCGACAGAATTAAGCGAGGGCAATTTATCAAGCAGGGTATATATAGAAACTAAAGATGAGCTTTCAGAATTAGCCAGGGTTTTTAATAAAATAGCAGAGGAGTTGGAGGTTAGTCGCGAGCAGGAATCGAATACGGAAAAATCTGTTGGTATAAAAGTGAAAGCTAAAACCAAAGAGCTAGAAGAAACCATAAATGCATTAGAGCAAAAAGTGAAAAACAGAACCATTGAGCTGGAAAGATTAGTTAAAGATTCAAGCAAATTACAGGAAGATGTTAAGGGTAAAAAAGACGAAACCATTCAGCTCAAAAAGGAATTAGATTCTTTTAAGCAAAAAGTTAGTAAATATAGCAGGTCAAAAACAAAAACTACAGAAAACAACGAATAAAATGCCCGAATTACCCGAAGTACAAACCACAGTTAATGGTCTAAAATTAAAGGTCCTAAAAAGGACCTTTAATGATGTCTGGTCTAATTGGAATAAAATTATTAAAAAGCCAAAAGGTTTTAAACAGTTTAAAAAGGGAATAAAGAATAAAAAAATAATAAAAGTATGGAGAAGGGCAAAAAATATAATTTTTGAATTGTCTGACGGACACTCTCTTTTAATCCATCAAAAAATGACAGGGCACCTATTAGTCGGCAAATGGCAATTCTTGGATGGGAAGTGGAAACCAGAAAAAGAAGGGCCGTTGAGCGATCCTTATAATAGATTTCTACATTTAGTATTTTTTTTCGATAACGGAGAGATGATGGCGCTTTCCGATGTAAGAAAATTTGCTAAAGTTGAGTTATGGAAAACAAAAGAATTATTAAATTCAGAGGAATTTAATAATTTAGGGCCAGAGCCATTAGATAATGATTTTACTTTTATAAAATTCAAAGAAATTTTAAAAAATAAAAAAGGGAGAATAAAACAAGTTTTAATGAATCCCGAAATTATTGCCGGAATTGGGAACATTTATGCCTCCGAAATTTTATGGCAGGCAAAAATACATCCGGAAGAAAGAGTTGAAAAATTGAAAACGCCAGAATTAAAATTACTTTATAAATATATAAAAAAAGTTCTAATATTAGGAGTTAAATTGGGAGGGGAGAGTTTTTCTGACTACAGGAAACCCGACGGAACTAAGGGAAATTTTGATATAGAAAGAAAAGCATATGGGCGTGAGGGGCAAAAATGTAGCCGGTGTAAAACAAAAATAGAGAGAATAAAAGTGGGCCAGCGATCAGCCTTTTTTTGTCCGTACTGCCAACAGTTAAAAAAATAGAACAATCTTATTGACTGTTAAGCCAAAGGGCGTTAACTTTAAATTAAGGATTGAAGTTAGTGTTCTTTAATATAGAAAGCGAGGTGCAATATGCTGATTATAGCCGTTGTTAGTTTGTCCGTGATAGCAGGAGTTTTTGCTGGTATTTCGTTGTTTGTTTCTATTAGAAATCAGCAAAAAGAATTTCAGCGCTCCAAGAGAGTAATGAAGGCTCTCCGGCGCCACACTCGTCGTCGCCTTATAGGGGCGCTGTCGCGCCACACTAAAGAGACTGAACAAGTAGTGGTTGAATTAATGAAAAAGGTGGCCGCAAAAGAAGCGGGGTTTATTTTTTCAGAGCGTGCCGAGGGTCTTGTGTCTGCTAAAGTTAGCGAGGCAATGACCAGACAGATGAAAATACTAAAGGGCTCTTTAGTAGAAGAACTGGAAAAAACCAAGCTTGTACAAAAAGTCAGGATGGACAGCATGGACGAAGCTGTAACCAAAACAGACAGCCTTCTTTCAAAGATCATGCAGGGATTGCATTTTCAGAGAAAGAAAAATGGGGCGGTCCCAATTTCCCAACCATCCACTCCCATCCGAGAATGAGCCGAAAGAAGGTCACCCTCCGCCTTCTTAGCCATGCAGGTAGGTCTCCCTCCACCTACAAGAGTGTCATGGCGTCGGCTTCCCCCAGGGCGCGAAGGATCATGGTCGTTTTTTCCCCGCGCCCGGGGGTTTAATTATCAAGCGTTCGTTTTTGAACGCAGATTGGGTCCAGCTACGGTTGGACCACTTTTTTTAAATAAATTTTTAGTTTAGAGTTAATTATATAGTTTATGATTTATTTTATTTACGGAGAGGATTCTTATAGGTCAAAAAAGAAACTGGAAGAAATAATCGAGGGTTATAAAAAGGTCCACAAGTCCGGGTTGAATTTAATTTATATTGACGCAAAAGAAAAACTTTTCGACGATTTTTATAGTGGGCTTAAAATCAATTCAATGTTTGCCGAGAAAAAATTAATTGTTTTAACAAACGTTTTTGGAGATGCAAAGTTTCAGGAGGATTTCTTAGAAAATACAAAAAAAATAGAAGAAGTAAAAGATATTATTATTATTTATGAAGACTGTGTACCCGATAAAAGAACTAAGTTTTTTAAAGCCTTACAGAAAAGCGTAAAGTGCCAGGAGTTTAGTTATTTACAGCCGGCTCATCTTAAGAAGTGGGTTTTTGGAGAGTTTGAAAAACGACCCAACGGGTACCCCACAAAAATAGATTCTGCCGCCTTAGACTTATTGTGTAATTTTGTTAAGAATGATTTATGGAAAATGGCAAATGAGATAAATAAATTAGCAAATTTTAAATTAGGTGGCGCCATAAAAAAAGAAGATGTTGAGTTATTGGTAAAACCAAATACAGAAAATGATATTTTTAAAACAATAGAAGCTTTGGCTTCAAAGGATAAAAAAAGAGCGCTATCTTTATTGCACAAACATATTGATGACGGAGATAACGCCCTTTATCTGCTTTCCATGATTTCTTATCAATTTAGAAATCTTTTAATAATAAAGGAACTACAGGATGCGCAAAACCCATATAGTGCCGTGATTAAAAAAAGTGGGCTTCACCCTTTTGTGGTCCAAAAAAGTTATTATTTATGTAATCGTTTTTCTATGTCTGAATTAAAAAAAATCTATCGGAAAATTTTTCAGATAGATTCGGACATTAAAACAGGAAAGATTGAATCGGAAACGGCCCTAGATTTATTGCTCGCTGAAATATAAAAAAATTAGGCATTGTTGCCTAATTTTTTTTCTCTACTAACCTTGTTAGTCTTGATTTGTGCCTTGAGGCATTATTTTTTTTAATAACCCCAACTTTTGCAGCTTTATCTAGCGCGCCGTAAATCTTCGGTAAAAGTTTTTTCGCTTCATCAGCTTTTTTTGTAGAAACTAAAACTAAGACTTCTTTTACGAGTTTTTTTATATTGTCTTTATAAACAGCGTTCTGTTTTTTTCTCCTTGCAGACTGCCGAATAGCTTTTTTAGCTGATTTTGTTATTGCCATAATTTTTTATGATAATGAAATAGTATCATATAATGTCTCATCTTGCAATAGTCTAACCCTGTGTTATATTGTAAGAATCAGTTTTTTACTGTTTCCGGACATTGATAAATATACGGTGTGTGCCGTATAAAAACACAAACAACCAAAGATTCACTCATAGAAAGGGAATGTCATGTATTCTAAAAAGGTGCTTTTGAGCAGTGTCTTTGGCCCCTACGGCCAAGATGATGAGTACGGGAGTCGTAAAATAAATCCCATGGAACTTTACCATAACCAGGTTACCAGAACACAAGGTCCGTTTTCCTTGAGAATGTTCCATCGGAGCTGGGGACTGATGATGATACAGGCAAATATTGATGTACCATGTGTGGTGCTAGATTTTCCCACACTCGGCCGTTTTGTAGAAGAGATTAAGACACATCAGTATGATGTTGTCGGCATCTCAGCGATTATTCCTAATATCTGCAAAGTTGAGCAAATGTGCAAACTGATTCGGCAATACCAGCCCAAAGCAGTGATTGTTGTTGGCGGACACGTTGCCAATGTACCAGATTTAAGCGAGAGAATCGACGCGGACCACATTGTCAGGGGAGAAGGGGTTCGCTGGTTCCGTGAATATCTTGGCGAAGATTTAAGTCAGCCCTACCGCCACCCAATGATTATTTCTGGTTTTGGAACGCGGAGTGTTGGAATCAAACTAAAGGATAAGCCCGGAGACGTTGCAGCCACACTGATCCCATCAGTCGGCTGTCCTCTGGGTTGTAATTTTTGCTCTACCTCGGCCATGTTCGGTGGTAAAGGAAAGTGCATACACTTTTATTCCACTGGCGGTGAGTTGTTCGACGTTATGTGCCAGCTTGAGAAGAATATGTGTGTGCGGTCGTTCTTCATTATGGACGAAAACTTTTTATTCCACCGTAGCCGGGCATTAAGCTTGTTGGAGCTAATGAAAATCCATAACAAATCGTGGAGCTTGTATATTTTTAGCTCGGCCAACATGATTCGCTCCTACACAATAGAGCAACTTGTAGAATTGGGTATTTCATGGATCTGGATGGGTTTAGAGGGCGAAAATAGTCAGTATGGCAAACTTCGTGGTATTGACACGTTTGCATTAATTCAGGAGCTTCAGTCGCACGGCATTCGGGTGATGGGCTCTACAATTGTCGCCCTAGACGAGCATACGCCACAAAATATTAACGCGGCGATAGATTATGCCGTTCGGCATAATACGGATTTTCACCAATTTATGCTTTATACCCCTTCCGCCGGCACACCGCTACATGCGGATCTTACCGCCCGCGGATTGATGAAGCATACGTCGGAATTTGATCCGGCTGATATCCATGGGCAGTTTATTTTGAATTACCGCCATCCGCACATTCCGGCCGGAGATGAGACGGAGATGCTTTTGAGGGCCTTTAACCGAGATTTTTCTGTTAATGGTCCCAGCACGGTTCGGATTGTTCGCACCACGTTGCTTGGTTATCGGCGGTATAAAAATCATCCCGATCCTCGCATCCGCAACCGATTTGAGTGGGAAGCTCGCGGATTAGCCACAATGTCCTCTGCGTTGGTTGGCGCTGCAAAACTTTATTACCGCGACGATCCTGTTATGTACGCTAAGATCTCGTCTTTGTTGGAAGAACTGCACGCAGAGTTTGGCTGGAGGTCGCGCTTATTTTCATTTATCGGAGGCCGTTGGTTATTGAAGAAGATCCAACGGGAAGAAGAGCGGTTGGCAGAAGGATTCAGCTACGAACCGCAAACATTTTGCGAACGAAACCAAAGAGTGAAAGACCGCCCCAAAATTCCTCTTTGCCGTTTTGTTGATCCTTTGGCGCTTTGATGCCACTGTGACGCCGTTAATCGGTACAAGTATTTCCTAAGTTCATGGGCCAGCCCGAAAAGCTGGCTTTTTTTTGACTGCGTTTTTTATTAGTGGTAAAATTAAATAAATTAATATTTATTTCTTAAAAATATGGAAAATGGTGAAAATAAAAATATAGACAGTGCGCGAGAAACAGAGGCGCAAAAAGCTTATGCCGAAGAATTAAGAAAAGCAGGAATTATATCGCAAGAAGCTCCGCCCGATCCTGGTTTAGAAATGATGCCTCCACCAGAAAAAAAACTATCAGAACCTGCGCAAGGACCAGCCGAGGAATTATCTAAAGAAGAAATAAAAATACGCGCAGATGTCGCAGCGCTAAAACGAATGGCTGAGGAACACGAAAAGGGATCACGAGACGCAGTGGGAGAAACTATTTCTTCAGAGACACAAACAACCGCACAAACCGAAGTAGAAAAAGAACCAAAAGCTCAAGAACTTGAAAAAGAAAAAACGCTTAGGGAAAGAATTTCTGATTTGAGGATAGAAGTTAAAGCCATGGTTCCGGGAACAGAAGACGCAAAAAAGAAACAAGAAGAATTAAAAACTCTAATAGTAGAATCAAAAGACCATGCCCATGAGTTTTTATCGTCTGCTGATGTTACAAAAGAAAAACCGCGAAAATTAGCAGAAAGCTTTAGAGAGCTCACAGAAAAAGAAAATGAAGAGCCGCGTAATTTGGCGTGGGAAATAAATAAGATGGCAGAAAAAAGGCTCGAAACAGATGGATTGAAAATTATAAAAGGTCCCGAAGCAATAAAGGAGCATAGGGATAAATTGGTGAAAAAAGAAGAAATCGAAATTCAGAAAGGCCAGCGGGACAAGGCCATTTCTGTTTGTTGGGCGCGCCTTTCGGAAAAAGAAAAAGCAAAACTCCAATCTACGGAATCACCCGCGTTTAAAGATTATATTAAAGGTCACGCGCAAAGATTGGGCGTTGCCGAAGATATATTTTATAGTTTAGTCGGCGCCGGAATTGTACCAGAAAAAACAAAAAAAGGATGGCTGGGCGGTTATAAAATTATGGATTCACACTTTCCCGGCTTAAAGAGCGTGTCTACAGAAGAGTTTAATAGGGTCACAGCAGAAATACAGAATGCGCAGTTTGAAGGGGTCGCCAAGCTCGCGGAGGCCCGCGCTGACTCGATAATTACCGAAGGTAAAAAGCTTCTACGGGTTACCAAGCGTATGTGCACAGAGAACATAATACAACAAGCAGTTTCAGGTTACAGTATAGAAAAGATAGAAAAGCAGTTAGAAGAGGTACGAGCATTGTTGGCCGCCAAGGAGAATGAAGCGAAAAATAGACAAGGGAAAAAACGCGGAGTTGGTGCAAGTGGCCCCAAAGAAAAATCGGGGCGGGAGAAAAATGGTCGTGGAAAGCCGAGCACACCGACAAGGCGTAGGAGGGTTGAAGTAACTAGGGTACCCCACACAGATATTATAAAAAGTAATAATTCTAATAGGAGGAATGGGCGATCAAAAATGTTGCCCAGCAAATAAAACTAAAAAGCCCGGTTATCCGGGCTTTTTAGTTTGAAGTTTATTTATTAAATCTCTAATTTCAGCTGCCCGCTCAAAGTCCAGGTTTTTGGCCGCGGTTTTCATTTCTTTTTCCAGAAGTTTTTTGTCGTGTATGGCAAAAAATTCTTCCGCTATGCTTTCCTGTTCTGAGTGAGCAGAGCGAGTCGAGGGGTTGGAAAATTTCCAATCTCTAATATCTGTGATAATTGTTTTGGGGATTATATTATTTTTTTTGTTGTATTTTTCCTGAATTTTTCTTCTTCTATCGATTTCGGTTATAGCCGACTGCATAGAAAAAGTTATTTTATCGGCATACAAAATTACTCGACCATTAAGATGGCGCGCAGCCCTGCCCATTGTTTGTATTAAAGTTGTTTTGTTTCTTAAAAATCCTTCTTTGTCGGCGTCTAAAATTGCCACCAAAGAAACTTCGGGCAAATCAATCCCCTCTCTTAAAAGATTTATTCCAACTAAAACATCGTATTTTCCTTCGCGTAAATTTTTTAAAATTTCCGGCCTTTCCATAGTTTTAACCTCGGAGTGCAGGTATTGGGTTTTAATACCTTTTTCTACTAAGTAATCAGAAATTTCTTCTGCCAACCTTTTTGTTAAAGTAAGTACAAGAACTCTTTGTTTTTTCTCAACAGTTTTTTTAATCTCTTCAATTAAATCTTTAATCTGATTTTCTGTTTTTTTTATTTCAATTAACGGCTCCAATAAGCCGGTAGGTCTTATAATTTGTTCTATAATATGTTTTCCTGATTTCTTTTGTTCAAAATCAGCCGGCGTGGCGGAAACATAAATTGTCTTATTTTGCCGTTTTTCAAATTCAGAAAAAGTTAAGGGCCTATTGTCAATTGCTGATGGCAGACGAAATCCAAAATCAATTAAAGTTTGTTTTCTAATTTTATCTTGAATTGACATGGCTCTTATTTGAGAAATAGAAATATGAGATTCATCTATAAACATTAAGAATCCTCCAGATTCTTGTCCTGAGCGAGCAGAGCGAGTCGAAGGATTAAAATATCCAAAGTAATCAACCAGTGAAAAAGGAGGCGATCCTGGTTTTCTAAATTCCATATGGGAGGAATAATTTTCGATGCCCTGGCACCTTCCGGTTTCGGTGAGCATTTCCAAATCATAATTCGTTCTTTGCTCTAATCTTTCTGCCTCCAGATTCTTTCCTAATTTTTTAAGTTTTATTAATTGGTCTTTTAACTCTAATTTTATATTTGCAATTGCAATTTTTAATTTGTCTTGCGGTGCCACCCAAAAAGTTGCCGGAAACAATCGCAAGTTTGAAATTTGAAATTTGAAATTTAAAATTGCGGAATTTTTGCCGGGCACCGCATAAGAAATTTTATTTATTAAATCTCCGTTGAGTTCTATCCTGAAAACTTTTTCACCCGTAACGGCAAAAATTTCGATTATGTCTCCCCTGACACGGAAAGTACCTGGTTTAAATTCAATGTCATTTCTTTGGTATTGAAGGCTTGTTAATAAAAACAAAAAATCTTTTCTTTTTATTTTTTGATTTACATATATTTCCAAAGAGGTGCCACCATAATTTTCTGGCGACCCAATATTATAAATGCAAGAGACCGAGGCAACCACAATTACATCCTTTCTCTGAGTTACGTCCTGGACTGCCGCATGCCTCAACCTGTCGATTTCTTCGTTGATTTTTGCGTCCTTCTCTATATATGTATCCGATTGGGGAATATATGCTTCGGGTTGGTAGTAGTCGTAATAAGAAACAAAATAGTGCACTGCGTTGTTTGGAAAAAATTCTTTAAACTCCTGGTAAAGCTGGGCAGCTAAAGTTTTATTGGGAGAAATTATTAGAGTCGGCTTCTGGATTTTTTGTATAACATTCGCTAAAGTAAAAGTTTTTCCGCTACCCGTAACACCTAAAAGCACCTGGTCTTTAATCCCAGATTTTAAATTTTTAACCAGCTGTTTTATCGCCATTGGCTGATCTCCCGTTGGTCGATATTTTGATATTAAATTGAATTTACTCATTGCTGGGGATGGCTTGCCCCGTAGGCAGCTTTGCTGTTCTACTGGGGTCGCCGGTTGGCTTAAATTTTGATTTTAGCTCAAATTTCATATACTATATAGATAATACGTTATGATAGCATTTTTAGAGGGTAGAATTATATTAAAAAAGGATAAATTTGTGATTTTGGAGGTGGTCGGCGTTGGCTATAAGGTTTTTTTGAACCGCCAGAATTTATCCAAATTACCAGAAATCGGAGAAAATCTCAAGGTTTTCACTTACCAAAACGTAAAAGAGGAGGCCTTAGATTTATACGGATTTTTTACATACGATGAGCTGGAATTTTTTGAAACATTAATGGATATACGGGGAGTGGGTCCCAGGTCTGCTTTAGATATTTCAGCTTTGGGGTCTTTGGATAAAATAAAAGACAGAATATTAAAACAGGACGAAAAGATTTTTGAAGGGATTCCGGGCATCGGCTCAAAAAAGGCAATGACAATAATTTTGGAACTTACAGGAAAAATAAAAATGCTTGGTCAAAAAAAGGGTTCTGCTGACGAAGCAGAAGATGCCCTAACACAGCTTGGATTTTCAAAACAGCAGGCAAAAGACGCCCTAAGCCGTGTTTCCACTAGCGTAAAAGATCCGGAAGAGCGCATAAAACTCGCATTAAAAAACTTAGGGAAATGAGATTAAAAGAGTTGATTAAAAAAATTGTGCCGAAGTTTCTACTAAGAGCTTATCATTTTTGCTGGGCGTTTTTGGGCGCCTGTTATTTTGGGTTCCCGGGAATGGGTAAAAAAATTAAGATTATTGGAGTAACGGGCACAAGTGGCAAGTCAACAACCGTTGATTTTATAACAAGAATATTGGAAGAAGCCGGCAATAAGGTTGCGTCTATATCAACGATAAGATTTAAAATCGCAGATAAAGAATGGGAAAATAAGTACAAGATGTCTATGCCGGGACGTTTTGTAATTCAGAAATTTTTAAGGCAGGCCAAGTTGGCCAGTTGTGGCTTTGTTGTTTTGGAAGTTACATCAGAAGGCATAAGGCAATTTCGCCACAAGTTTATAAATTTTGATTGTGCTGTTTTTACAAATTTATCGCCCGAGCACATAGAATCGCACGGAAGTTTTGAGAATTACAGAAATGAAAAATTGAAGTTATTTAGGGCAACAAAAAACGTCCACATAATAAATACTGATGACAAAAACTCAAAATATTTTTGGGATATTCCTGCAAAACAAAAAATCGGATTTTCAATTAAAGACGCTAGTAGTCTGGATTTCAAATTGAATCTAATCGGAGACTTTAATATTTTAAATGCATTAGCCGCAATATCTGTGGCAAAAGCCTACGGAATTAATTTTGACATTTGTAAAAAAGCTTTGGAAAAAGCAAAAGCTATATTCGGGAGGATGGAAGTTATCGCTGAAAATCCCGTGAAGGTTATTGTTGATTATGCTCATACGCCAGACCAGCTCGAAGCGGTTTATAAAACCTTTGAGGGGGAAAATTTGGTTTGCGTTTTGGGTTCTTGTGGCGGTGGCAGAGATAAATGGAAGAGACCGGTATTGGGAGAAATTGCTAAAAAATATTGTAAGGAAATTATTATCACTAATGAAGATCCGTATGACGAGAATCCAATGGAAATTATAAATCAGGTTGCAGAAACCGCTGGCCAGAATGCTAAAAAAATATTAGACAGAAAGGAGGCCATAGAAACCGCGGTAAAATTGGCAAAGCCGGGGGAAGTTGTTATGATCACAGGAAAAGGGTCAGAGCCATGGATGTGCGTAGAAAATGGACGTAAAATTCCATGGGATGATCGGCAAATAGTTAAGGACGCGATAAATAAAAGTATAAAAAAATAAAATTATGACAACAGAACGTTCAAGAGGAGAAAATCAAGAAAGAGAAAATAATCCCGACCAGGCTGCGGTCGCGGTTTTAAACGAAGCCGTGTCTAACGCCGAAGTCAAGGAGGCGGTAGAGAACAATCCTGTCCCTCCGTCTGTCAAAAAAGCTAAAGAATATTTTAAGGAAGGCAGTAAATATGCGCTTAGCACGGGGAGTGTTATTTTTCAGACTGTTTGGGGATTAATTTCAGGTTTATTTAAACTAGCCAAAGAAGCCGTGGTAAAAAAGGGTAATGTTGGGTATAATAGGGGCAAAGAAATTGGAAAAGAGTCGTCTTTGATTGATGATAAAAAAGATAAAAAATAATAAAAATGAAGCCAGACAAAAATAAAACACCAGAAGATCTACCCGAAGATCAAAAAAAGCTTGGATTAAGGGTTTTTGATTTGGTGCTTGATAGAGTTTTAAGAAGAGTTTATTTGGAATTTAATGAAGCAGAAAAGAGCGAGATGGAAAAAGCTTTTTCTTCGGATAGTGACAAAGAAAGAGAAAAATTTATCAAAAAATATGTGCCTAACTTTAAAGAACTTTTTGAGGAGGAAGCCAAAAAAATTGAGGCTGAACTTAAGGTTGAAATAGAAAAGCAGGTTTGACGGCCGCCTGCGGATAATTTGCTTTTTGTCTTAATTTATGGTAAAGTATAAAAGACAGAGAAATCGTCTTTTTTTGTTGAGAAATCGCTTATTAATTTATATAATAATTCGCCCGGTCGATATGAAAAAAATACGCTCATATTTTCCCTGCTTACCATTATGGAAAACCAAAAAAGAGTACCGAACTCGGTAAAAAAATTTATCCGCACTCAGAAGGCGCAGATACGTCGCCAGTTTTGGGACGTTAAAAAACAAGAGGAAATGATTAAAGAAATGTACAATAAGCTTAGTTTAGCAAAATAGTATATATATGAAGATACAAGATATTTACAACTTAATGCTCAAAATGGGTATGGACTCTGATTTTAGGGGCAGAGACGGTGTACAAAAATTATTGGATGGCAAGAAAAAAAAGTTTGATAAATTGTCAGAAAAAGACAAGGAAGATTTTGACAAAGACGCGCTGGAAAATCCATATTTAGACTCGGGGGTTTATAATATCTCTGATGATAAAGAAATTAAAAAGGTTTTAGTTGGAATAGATATTGGATCAGAAGAAGTTTTGATTGCAAAAGAATTAGGAGACATTGATTTGGTTATTGCTCATCACCCGATGGGAAAAGGATTAGCCCAATTAGCAGACGTTATGGAACTGCAGGCAGATGTTTATAATTATTATGGAGTGCCGATTAATGTTGCAGAAGGCTTGATGAGAGAAAGAATTTCAGAAGTTGCCAGAGGAGTTAATGCATCAAACCATCAAAGAACAGTTGATGCGGCCAAGCTCATGAAAGTTAACTTGATGAACTCTCACACTCCTTGCGATAATTTAGCAGCTCAATTTTTAAAGAACTTTATTGAGGGAAAGAATATAACCACAGTGGGAGAGTTAATAGACGCCCTAAAAGAGATCCCAGAATATAAAGAGGCAATGAAAATTGGGGTAGGTCCTAAAATTTTTGTTGGATCTCCTAATAATCGTTGTGGAAAAATAGCGATGGCTGAAATAACCGGAGGCACAGAGGGTTCTCCCAAGCTTTACGAAAAAATGGCTCAAGCGGGAGTTGGTACCGTTGTCGGCATGCATATTTCCGAAGACCATAAAAAAGAGGCCGAAGCAGCAAACGTTAATATTGTAATTGCTGGCCATATTTCTTCAGATTCTTTGGGCGTTAATTTATTTATGGATGAGCTGGAAAAACAAGGAATAGAAATTGTGTCTTGTTCTGGATTTACAAGATTTTCGAGGATCAGCAAATAAACATGGAATATAAAAAACTGACTTTTAGTCAGTTTTTTGTTTATGTTGAGCTTGTCGAAGTGTAAATAGATGCTTCTATAGTTTAGTCTTGCTTGTTGTGTTTTAAAATATGTCCCCGTAGTTCAATTGGATAGAACATCCCTCCCCACCTCCCCGAAGTAGAAGGCTGGCTGTTCAAATCAGCCCAGGGATACATGTATAAAAACTGGGGATAGACAGTGTTTTTTAGGTGGATAAAACAATTGACATTTAATTGTTTTAGAATAAAATAGCAGTTATGAGGGGGTGCGAGACTAGTGCTCAAGGACATAGTAGTTTGTAGCGAAAAAAGCGAAAGTATATACCTAAGTTCATTGTCCGAAGTTAGGCTCGAGAAACAGCTGAAATCGTTGTAAATTATTAACCCCCTCTTTAAAAACCATCAGGCATTGAACCTGGTGTTTTTTAGTATAATCTTTAATTAGCATAACCACTATGCTAATATAAGACAAAGGTCATATATATTAGTTAATAAGTAGTTTAAAAAATATGGTTATAAAAAAGAAATCGGCATCAAAACCTGCCCGCAAAGCTGTTGTTAAAACTTCAGCCAAAGAGGGTAAATTAATAGGCAGGATAACTCATTATTTTTCTAACATTGAGGTGGCTGTTATTAGGTTGGAGACTTCCTTAAAAATAAGAGACATTATTAGAGTAGTCGGGGGACAAGAGACTGATTTTGAGCAAGAGGTTAGCTCTATGCAGGTTGACCATAAAGAAGTAAAATCAGCCAAAAAGGGTGACTCTATAGGGATGAAAGTTGATGAAAAAGTTCACGAAGGATACAAGGTTTATAAGGTCTAAGTTTTATAATAAGTTTAAAGTTTTACTGTCTCGCTTTGCGGGATGAATTTAAATTAAAATGATAGGAAATATACAAAAAGAGATAGAAGATAAAATTATAGATTACATTAATTCAACCACCGGCGGGCGACTGATAACTTTTAAGCCAGAAAATAATATCTTTGGCGCTGATTTAGCAGTGGAAAGAAAGGGAAATTATAAGGGTAATGAAATGTATTTTAAAGTCAGTGGTTTGGTCGGTCATCCAAAAGATGGCAATTTTATTAAAGATTTTGTAAAAGGCGATTTTCGCCCAGACATAAATTTTTATCTATTGTTTGTTTCTTTTAACGAAATTACTCAAAGGATGAGTGAGAATATCTGGGTAGTGCCGTCTTTGTATTTTAGAGATTCTGCAGAAGTTGTAGAATCGGCGGAAGGTGTAAATTTGTTAAGGTTTCGGGCATTATTGGACATAAAAAATAAAGATAAATATTCAAAATTTGTAGTAAAAATCAGTGAGCTGGGTAAGTTAATATTAAATGCGCTTGAAAAGGACGAAGAGATTGAGTTTGAAAAAGCGGACTATGTTGAGCAGATGGAAATAAATTTAGACAGCTTAAGGGAATTTTTATGCGAGGCGCGCAGAAATACCTATGCGGCGGGCGCATCTTCCCTCGACAATCCACGCCTTTTAGCTTCCAAGCAGTTAGAGTTTCAGAGAGGAGATTATTTTTATAGGGATATTTATTTTATGGGGGATAAAAAGTTTATAGGACAAGAAGCTGTATATCAAAATTCAAAGCCAGTATGGGGTATGAATTATATTGGCAACACAATTAGCAAACTACAAACGAATTTTCTTAGAGAATCATTATCTAAACTTTCTGAAAAATGCCGGTTCGGCGAAGTTTGTAAATATAAAAAAAGAGAATTGGAATACTGCGATAATGGACAGGGAAATTTGGATTCTTTTTTTGGCAAGGAAGAAATATTTTTGGACGGGAAAAATATTTATAAATTAGATTACCAGGGAGGACTATTATAATGAAATTTGTAGCAGACTTTCACATACATTCAAAATATTCTAGAGCCACCTCCCCTTTAATGGATTTAGAAAATTTGGACAGGTGGGCGAACATAAAAGGGATAAAAGTTCTAGGTACGGGAGACTTTACTCATCCAAGGTGGTTTGAAGAGATAAAAGAAAAATTAAGCCCCGCTGAGCGGGGTCTTTTTAGACTGCGTGATGCAGATTCGGAAACAAGATTTATTTTGACATCAGAAATTAGTTGTATTTATTCTAAGGGCGGCAAGGTTAGAAAAGTTCATATTATCGTTTTTGCTCCCTCTATTACCGCCGTAGAAAAAATAAACTCAAAATTAAGCCAGATAGGAAATTTGAAGGCAGACGGTCGTCCGATTTTAGGGTTAGACGCGAAAGAGCTGGCAAAAATTGCCCTGGACGCAGATAAAAATTGCTTGATTGTGCCCGCCCACATCTGGACGCCGTGGTTTGCTGTTTTTGGGTCAAAATCGGGATTCGATTCTTTAGAGGAATGTTTTGAAGAATATACAAAATATATTTACGCGGTTGAAACGGGATTATCTTCTGATCCTGCGATGAACTGGAGATTATCTCAACTAGATAAAGTCGCGCTAATTTCAAACAGTGATGCACATTCGCTTCCAAAAATTGGAAGAGAGGCAAATGTTTTTGACACAGAATTAAGTTACGAAGGAATTGCAGAGGCAATAAAGACAAACAACCCTACTTCGCCAAGGCTTCGCGGGGCAAGGTTTTTGTACACCATAGAATTTTTTCCCGAAGAAGGTAAATATCATTATGATGGCCATCGCTTATGTAATTTAAGTTTGTCTCCAAAAGAATCAAAAAAATATAACAATATTTGCCCAAAATGCGCAAAACCGTTAGTAATAGGAGTTTTAAACAGAGTTGAGAAATTGGCTGACAGGCCAGAAGGTTTTATGCCAAAAGATGCAGTTCCGTTTAAAAATTTAATTCCGTTAAACGAAATAATCGCTGAGTCTATAGGCTCATCAGTAGCATCCAAGCGGTCTTTAAATTATTATGACAACCTAATAAGGGGGTTGGGTAGCGAGCTAAAAATATTATTAGAGTCAACAAAAGAGGAAATAGAGAAAGTCTCTTTACCAGAAATTGCAGAAGGGGTTATAAGGGCTCGCGAAGGTAAGGTTTTTGTCGAGCCAGGATACGATGGCGTCTACGGAAAAATCAAGATTTTTACAGAAAAAAATACTATAAATAATAAGAAAAATAGTTTTAGTCAAAAAACGCTACTTTAAGGATTGACATTTTATATGAGCAGGAATAATATAGATAAACCATGCACCCATATAATCACTGTGGTCGGTCAAAATAAATAAATTGCTATTCATTTATTTTTCCTTCGCTTGTAATTATAATAACAAAATAAACAAACATACATGGACGGAAAAACTTTTTATATAACCAAAGAAAAACTTCGGGAGCTTAAAAAAGAGTATGAAGAGCTTTTAGTTGTCGAATATAAAAAATCCGTAAACCAAGAGGCGCCAAAAATTTTAGAGTCAGAAGACTTAAACCCCGAGTTTGTAAGTTTCCAGGAGGATGTTGGTTTTTTAAGGGCCAGGATTGACGAACTAAAAAATATTTTAGATCACCACGAGTTGATAAAAAATCCGTCAAAAGATAAGCAGGGCATCATCGGCCTGGGAGCCAAAGTTAAAATAGATGTAGACGGCCAAAAAGATGAATTTGTTATTGTGGGAACTCTCGAGGCAAACCCAGCTCTGGGGAAGATAAGTGACGAATCTCCGGTTGGCAAGGCTCTTTTGGGGCACAAAATTGGAGACGTGGTATTTGTTTCTTCCCCAATCAAAATAGCCTATAAAATAAAAAACATAAAATACGAAGTTAGCTAATAAACCGATAAAGAAGAAATTCGTATTATTTTTATATGGACAAAATTATAAAATTTTTTTCGGAGGTGGGCAAACTGAAGGAGATGCCAAGGCGCGGTTGGGTTATAAGAGACATTAAAAATCCAGAGAGTATAGCAGATCATACATTTAGGGTAGCCATTATGGCGTGGGTTTTAGCTGTTAAAAGAAATAAGAAAATCAACTTAGAAAAGCTTTTAAAAATGGCTCTGGTGCACGATATTTGTGAGGTTTATTCCGGAGATACAACCCCCTATGATTCTGTTCTTCCGAAAGATAAGAAAAAAAGACGAGAGCTGTTAAAAACCTGGCCCAGGTTTTCTGAAGCAGAGAAAAAAAGATTGGCAGAGAAAAAATATAAAAAAGAGAAAGCCGGACTTGAAAAATTGATAAAAGATTTACCACCGAGACTGAAGCAGGAAATAATGGGTCTCTGGTTAGACTATGAAAGAGGAGCTAGTGTGGAAGGTAAATTTTTTAAGCACGCAGACAGAATAGAAAGTTTTTTACAGGCATCAGAATATTGGAGAAGCAATAAAAAACTTCCCTTAAAACCATATTGGATACAAGCAGAAGAACTTCACGATGATCCAACACTACTGGAATTTATTAGGGAAATAGACAAAGAGTTTCATAAAACAAAAAAACCAAAAGAATAATGTTCACCCTAGACCTTATAGCTCAAATAGGCATAACAGTCTTCGGAGTAAGCGCCATAATTTTGGTGGCAAGAAAAAATAAATGGGGGTTTGTATTGGGACTGGCTAGCGAGCCTTTTTGGATAATAACGTCCTATCTTAATAAACAGTGGGGAGTTCTCATCTTAAGCGTAATCTATGTATTTAGTTGGGGTTACGGAACATATAACTGGTTTTATAAAAAAGACAAAAAGATATAAAAGTTAATTTCACCCCGGAAGGGGTTTTTTGTTTAATTAAAAAACAATTATAGTATAATATATAAATATTATAGATATGAAAAATCAGGAATTGTCTAAAATATTTTTTGAAATGGCTGACCTTTTGGAAATGGAGGGCGTGAGTTTTAAGCCTTTTGCATATAGAAAAGCTGCACTGTCTTTAGACGACTTAAAAGAAGACGTGGGAGAAATTTACAGGAATGGCGGGGTTAAGGCTCTTTATAATATCTCTGGAGTTGGTGAGGGCATTGCCGCTGCGATAGAAGAATATTTAAAGACGGGAAAATTAAAACAGTTGGGCGAGCTCAAAAAAAAGTTGCCGATGAAAATTGATGAGTTGTCAAAAGTGGAAAGTTTGGGGCCGAGAAAGATAAAAATCCTTTATGAAAAATTAGGGGTTAAAAATTTAAAAGATTTAGCAAAAGCCGCAAAAGCCCACAAGATAGCCCCCCTCTTTGGCTTTGGGGAAAAAACAGAAAAGAATATTTTACAGGGGTTGGAATTTTTAAAACAGAGCAAGGGAAGATTTTTATTGGGAGAAATTATGCCGGCTGTAAAAATAATTGAAGAAAGGTTGAGGTCTCGGAAAGAAATAAGAGAAATTAGCGTTGCGGGTTCTGTACGCAGAAGAAAAGAAACAATTGGAGATATAGATATTTTAGTTGTGTCGAAGAACCCTAAAAAAACGTCTGATTTTTTTGTTTCTATGCCGGAAGTTAAAAAAATCTGGGCTCAGGGTGCAACAAAGTGTTCTGTAAAATTTAGCGAAGGTTTTAATATTGATTTAAGAATGGTTCCACAAAAAAGTTTTGGTTCAGCTCTCCAATATTTTACAGGCTCAAAAGAGCATAATATTGCCACTAGAAAAATTGCCATTGAAAAAGGATTAAAACTTTCAGAGTATGGAGTTTTCAGAGGCGCCGAACAAATCGCAGGTAAAACAGAAGAAGAAGTTTATAAGGCAATTGGGCTTCCTTTTATAGCGCCGGAAATGCGCGAAGATGATGGAGAGATTCAGGCGGCTATAGAAAATAGATTGCCCATTCTAATAGAGCAGAAAGACATAAAAGGAGATTTGCATTGTCACTCAAGTTTTGAAGCGCCGTTGCAAAAGAGAAGCTCAATTGAAGAAATGTGTAAAAGAGCAATGGAATTAGGTTACGAATATCTTGGCATATCCGACCACACAAAATTTTTAAGAATTGAGACTGGCCTAAACGAAAAGCAACTTTTAAAACAAATAGACCATATCAAAAAACTTAACAAGAAATTTCAAATTTCAAATTTCAAATTTCAAATTTTATGTGGCTGCGAAGCAAATATTTTAAACGATGGCTCAATCGATATCAAAGATGAAGTTTTAGAAAAATTAGATTATGTTATTGCGGGCGTGCACTCTTCTTTAAAGATGCCGAAACAGGAAATGACGCAAAGAATAATAAGGGCGATGCAAAATCCAAATGTTGATATAATTTCGCATCCCACCGGAAGGCTTATTGGAAGAAGAGATGAATACCAGATGGATTTTGATAAAATATTGGAAACCGCCAAAAAGACAGGAACGATTTTAGAAATTAATTCTTCTCCTTACAGATTAGATTTGAATGGGTTTAATATTCGTAGGGCAAAGTCTCAAGGAATAAAAATGATAATAAATACCGATAGTCACAAAAAAGAACAATTAGATTTAATGGAATATGGAGCTTGGCAGGCGCGAAAGGGCTGGGCAGAAAAGTCTGATATTATAAATACATTGCCAGT
>CAZMKW010000003.1:0-43757 GCA_964567205.1 uncultured Candidatus Saccharibacteria bacterium
GCGATATGTCTGAAAAAGAAAAGTTGATAAAAATAGTAACAAACCTTCTAACTTTATAAAAAATAATTAGGTTTGTAGGCCCAAATAAAAATAGAGCCATTAAACGTGACTCAAACGGCTCGTACTAGGCTTTTCCTAGTACGGGCCGTTTTGTTTATTTTTTAATCGAGGCGCCCTCCCAAAGCTTTTGCATTGTGGCGGGCAGAGTTTTTTGGTAGGGAAGTGGTAGGCTAAGCTGTTGACACACCATTATAATTGTGCTATAATTAATATAGTCAGGATGAAGATATTTCCTTATCCCCTTACAACAAAAAACTCCGCAAAAGCGGACGGCAAGGCATGCCGAAACTCTAACGAAAGGAGAATGCCATGAAAGTTCTGGTTTTTGATGACAACGAGTTGCACAGGAAGGCTGCGGAAATGCTCCTCAAGGGGCACGACGTCAAGGTGGCAGCGACGTACGACGAGGCACAAGAGGCGCTCGCTTCGCACGTGAACGAGGCCAGGGCGAAACTGTTTCTGAAAGAGGCCGGCTATCCCTTCAACTTCGATGCGTGGGGCGCCGACGTCACCGACGAGGCCCGGAAGAAGTACTTCGAGGCCTCAAAGATCGCGTACAAAGCGGCCACTATCCACCCCGATTTCGAGGTGGTAATGACCGACCTTATGGTGCCGGCGTCCCGCAAGACGCAGGGTCCCAAGGGAATGCAGTTCGTGGGGCAAGAGATGCCGCTCGGCGCCATCATCGCGCTTCTCGCTTTGACGAAGGGTGTGAAGATGGTGGCGGTGGTTACTGACGCCAATCACCATGACCACCCGGCCAGCGCGGCATTCGACGCTTTCGGGCGGAACAGGATGGCGCCCATCAGTAATGGCGTCAAGATACTCTGTACCAACAGCGCCATGACTTCGGCGGCCGCGGAGACTTTCAAAAAAATCCCCTACGAGTTTTTCAACACCGTCGAGGGCAAGGCCAAGTATCCGCAGCAACCGGACTATTCCCACAAGGGGACAGTCCACGTGAAGGACTGGAGTGTCGTTCTCGACGCGCTCCTCGGCAATATCGAGATCGACTAACAGGGCCAAGATGTTGGCCATCAAATGAGTATCGGGCAAAAGCTCGAAAAATCAGGCGATAAAAAAACATCACGAGACCTTCAGATAAAAGCGAAGGTCTCTTTTAATACAAAAATTGATTAATTTTTAGCCCAGAGATAACTTCAACGGGTTTTTTATTGCTTGACGGGGAATGACGTTGACACAGTTAAAATTTAGTTGTAAATTATATTATCGTGTAGTTTTGTTCGGAAGAACCTTCACAAGGAGCACGCCATGAAACGGAATATCATTGCTGGATTGTTGGTTGGCGGGGCTGTTGGGTCGCTCGTTGCGTTCCTGATAGCTCCAACGTTTTTCATGCTTGGGTTGCTGGCGGGAATGGCCGCGGGATTTTTGTCCGGGTACTGTGCCCACAACGCTTCGGGCATCATCGGCGCCATGCCGAAAGCAAGGGAAATGGTTTCCCCTGAATCTGCCCGACTCACTTCGCACCTTAATAAGGTATCCGGCGCATTCGGCTGGATTTGGAGGGGGCTCAAGGAACGTTATGTTCCAATCAGCATGTTGGTTATCCTTATTGTAACGGTCGAAGCTTTCGTAATGATTATTTTCTTGCACGACATTTATGGCGGCAACCGAACGTACAATACCAGTGATTGGATTTTCGTTCATACGCTTGGCGCCATACCGATTGCCGTCGTAATGTTTTTTTTCTTCTTTTTCATACCCCTTGCTACAATGTACCACTTTGGCAGGGGGTACGCCGCTTGGCTACCAGCCGATGGTCGAAGGGCTCTCTCGTATAAAGACGGCAAGCTATTGAAGCCGAACCTCCGAAATACTCTGTTTTTGTGCTTATTGGGTTGGCCGTGCTTGATCATTAGCATAATAAAGTGGGTTGCCATCATAATCTACTCAATGCTGGTTCTGGCCGGAAAATTCGTCTGGTATCTTTTCAAGCTAATCCATTCCAAGGAGGGCGTTCTCTGTGGAGTTGATAGCGCAGTGGGAACGTTTGTTACATTCCTTCTGTTTCAAGGCAACGCAAAATCAGTAACGGAACTTGCAGCTGTTACTGCTTGCGGAGCCATAATCAGTTTGGCGCTTGGAGTTATTGATTACGAAATAGTTTCCAAACGCGTGCTGAAACTTCGTCCGGCCTAAGCCTCACGAACGAGGCAGACAAACCAAAGCGCCTGCGACATAAAGTCGGGGCGCTCTTTTATTGCATGATAAAACGGGGGATTGCTTGACGGGGGAATTCTAAAATAGTATACTAATATATATTAGTATAGATATATATGGAAAAGGAAATAAAAAAAATGAATGAGTTTTTGAAAATAATTGCCGATAAGAATCGGTTGAAGATTTTGGTTTTTTTGAAAGATTCACCTAAGTGTGTGTGTCAGATTTTTCCGTTTTTAAAAATATCGCAAAAGCTCGCTTCGCATCATTTGAGTCAATTAAAAAAGCTTGGTTTGGTAAATCAAGAACGCGACGGCAATTTTAATTTTTACAGTTTGAATAAAAAAATTATTAAAAGTTATATTAAAAATTTAAACTCTTTAATTAAATGAATACAACAATACAGGTTTTGGGGTCAGGATGCCCCACGTGCAAAAAGTTATATGAGTTAACAAAGGAGGCGGTGGCCGAGCTTGGTCTTGGCGTGGAAGTAGAATATATTACCGATGTGCAAAAGATTGTGCAGATGGGCGTGATGCAGACCCCGGTGGTGGCTATAAACGGGAAGCCCGTTGTTGCGGGGTTTGTGCCCGACAAGGAAGAGATTAAAAAAATTATTGAAAAGAGCGTTGTCGAATAACAAATGAGTATTTTTTACCCTATTCAAATATTGGCAGACTGGATTGCGTATGGCGTGCTTAGTATGGACCGCGGAACGGCGTTAGCTGGGACCGTTGATTTTTTCATTTTTGATACAGTAAAGATATTTATTCTTTTAGCGGTTATTATATTTGCTGTTTCTATTGCGCGCACATATATGCCTCCTGAAAAGATAAGGAGGTTGTTGTCGCGCAAGAATAAATATGTGGGCAACGTATTGGCCTCACTTTTAGGAATTATTACACCTTTTTGCTCTTGCTCGGCAATTCCTTTGTTTTTGGGGTTTGTGCAGGCGGGAGTACCGTTGGGGGCTACGTTTTCTTTTTTGGTTGCTTCGCCCATGATAAACGAGGTGGCCTTGGTTTTGCTTTTGGGGCTATTTGGCTGGAAGATAGCGCTTATATATATAGTAAGCGGATTGGTTATTGCTGTTCTTTCGGGGATTATTATAGGAGAGATGAATGTTAAAGATTTGGTTGAGCCGTTTGTTTTTGAAAATATGGCAAAAGGGGATCAGGAGATTTTAAAAATGACGGGAGCTGAAAGGACAAGTTATGCTAAGGGTTATACATGGGATATTTTAAAAAGGGTTTGGCTTTATGTTGTAATAGGCGTTGGCGTTGGAGCCTGGATACACGGATATGTGCCCGCCGACTTTTTGGCGCAATACGCGGGGTCGGGTAAATGGTATGCTGTGCCTTTGGCTGTGTTAATTGGTATTCCATTGTACTCAAACGCCGCCGGGGTTATACCACTGGTAAGCGCGCTAACAGAAAAAGGCGTTGCTATGGGAACAACTTTGGCTTTTATGATGTCGGTTACAGCTTTGTCTTTGCCCGAGTTTATGATTTTAAAAAAGGTAATGAAGACCCGCCTTATTTTAATTTTTGCAGGCATTGTTGGCGTGGGCATTGTGCTTACAGGCCTTTTATTCAACTGGATTTTATAACAACTCTGGCATTTTAGTTTTTATGTATACTTAGGTATGGCTTTGTGATAGGATTAAGGCGCATCATTAATTAATTATAAAAACTTATGAATAAAATAATTTTAGTGTTAGTTATAGCTTTGGTTTTAATGGTTGTTGTAGTGGGATATCTTTTGTCGACGGGAAGTTATAGTCCTCCCATTAATAACCAAACTCAAGGAACTCCTAGCGGGCAGCAGGTGCCGTCCGGCAAAGTACTTAATTTAAGTGGTCGGGGTTTAACAAATATTCCTTCGTATGTTTTTAATCAAACAAGTTTAGAGGAGTTAAACGTTTCAAATAATTTTTTAACGGGAGCAATACAGTCTCAGATAGGGCAATTAAAGAATTTAAAAATTCTTAACGCAAGCAACAACCAAATGACGGGCGTTCCCGCAGAAGTGGGGCAGTTGCAAAATCTTAGGGTTTTAGATTTATCTAACAATAAGCTCACCGGCTTGCCTAACGAATTGGGAAACCTGAAGAATTTGGAAACACTTAATTTATCCAGAAATCAATATTCGCAACAGGATTTAGATGTTATCTTAAAGGGCTTACCGGCTAACGTAAACGTTATTACAAACTAGCAATATTTAATCATCGCGCAAATTAAACGCGACCCAAACGCCCCGTACTAGGCAAAGCCTAGTACGGGGCGTTTAATTGTCTTTTAATAAATGTATTTTTTTGGTAGAATCCAAATATATCGCTACGCTACGTAAACTTATATCGCTACGCTAACTAACTCTATGGAAAATGAAATAAATTTAGAAGAAATAATAACTCATGGCGCACTTATAGTTGATGTGCGCACGGCCGGAGAATATAAAAATGGACACATTGATGGTTCTTTAAATATTCCGTTAAATAAGATTGAAGACGCAATGTCTTGGTTGATAAAAGACGTGCCCGTGGTTGTTGTTTGTGAGTCGGGGAGCAGAAGCGCAGTTGCTGAAAAAATATTAAAGGCCAACGGATACGAAGAAGTTTATAACGGCGGAAGCTGGGACAGTTTAGGAAATATAAAAGCAGGAGGTTGTCCAATTAAATAAAAATTATTTTAAACACGCCCATAACAAGCGGGCGGTTTTTTTGACAATTTTAATATTTTAGTGTATAGTCAATATATATGAATAATCACATAGAAACACCCGTAAAGAATGACCCGCCTGCGCAGGCGGGAACAGAGATAACTTTTGGCGGTCTTGGCATAGCTCCAAAACTTCTTGATGCAATCTCAAAATTAGGATTTAAAATTCCAACCTCAATACAGCACAAGGCAATTCCTTCAGCCATTGAGGGTAAAGATGTTATTGGCATAGCCCAGACGGGTACCGGTAAAACCTTAGCTTTTGGTATACCTTTGATTCAGCAGATTTTGAAGTCCGGTAATCCTTCGACCGGTTCAGGACGAGCGGGCAAGGGATTAATTGTATTGCCGACGCGAGAATTAGCCCTGCAAGTAGATGAAACTATACAAAAAATAGGAAGAGGGTTTGGTATAAAAACAGCAGTTTTAATTGGAGGAGCTTCTATGTATAACCAAGTGCACTCGATAAGAAGAAACCCGCACATTATAATCGGAACCCCGGGAAGAATTATTGACCATATTGAAAGACGGACCTTAAGTTTGCATGACGTTACGATTTTAGTTTTAGATGAAGCCGATAGAATGTTTGATATGGGGTTTGCTCCGCAGATTAAAAAAATATTACAAGTGGTTCCCAAAGAAAGACAAACAATGCTTTTTTCAGCGACAATGCCCGACGGTATCGCAAAAATTGCTAGCTCTCATATGAAGCTTCCTGTTAGAGTAGAAATAGCTAAATCCGGAACCACTGCTGAAAATATTGAGCACGAACTTTTTATTGTTGGAAAAGACCAGAAACTTCCGTTATTAAAAAAGCTTCTTGGAGATTATAAAGGAAGCGTTTTAATTTTTTTAAGGCTAAAGCACAATGCAAGAAAAATTTGTAGCGATTTGCATAACATTGGAATTTCTTCCGCTGAAATACACTCAAACAGATCTTTGGGGCAAAGAAAAGAGGCGTTGGAAGGATTTAAGCTTGGCAGATATAGGGTACTTGTGGCAACAGATATCGCTTCCCGTGGAATAGACGTAAAAGGCATTGAGCTTGTGGTTAATTTCGATCTTCCTGAAAATCCGGAAGATTATGTCCATCGTATTGGAAGAACAGGAAGGGCGGGGATGTCGGGTAAGGCGATATCTTTGGTTTTACCGGACCAAGGGTCTAAAGTTAGGGAGATTGAAAGACTGACTAGGCTTTATTTGCCCATCTCAAAATTACCGGATTTGCCGGCAAGTCCAATTCAGAAGACCAACACCCTCGATGCTTTTAATAAAGATAATTACTCTCAACGTAGAAGGCCTTCAGGCCGTTTTAACCATGGCAGAAGAAGATATTAAATTTTCCGCCAAGGGCGGACTATCCTCCGGCTGGGATGTTGTCGTTGTAGGCGCTGGTCCTGCGGGAATTATGGCGGCGGGTACGGCAGCAAGGTCCGGGCTGAAAGTTGCCTTGATAGAAAAAAATGCGGAGCTTGCTAAAAAGTTGCTTCTGACCGGCAACGGAAGATGTAATTTAAGTAATGCAGAATTTTCCTCCAAAGGCGGACCAGCCTCTGGTTGGAATTTGCGAGAACTCGTGAAAAATTATAATAACGGGGAATTTTTATTTCACGCTTTTTCTGTTTTTGGACCGGAAAAAACAATTAAATTTTTTGAAGAGTTGGGATTGAAAACTAAAATTGAAGGCAAGAAAGTTTTTCCAAAAAGCGACAACGCCAAGGAAGTGTTAGAAGCCCTAAAAAAATATTTAACAAAAAATAAAGTCAATCTGTTTTTTAATTCAAAAGTTAAAGAAATTGTTTGCACCGGTAAAAAAATCAAAAAAATAATTTTAAGCGACCTTTCAACGAGTTCGGGGCAGGCTAGAGAAATAGTTGCAAAAAAATATATTCTTTGTGCCGGGGGGAAATCTTATTCTGCAACCGGCTCTGACGGTTCAGGCTACGATTTAGTAAAAAAATTGGGGCACACCATTGTTAAACCTAAACCCGCTTTGTGTCCGATAATGGTAAAAGAAGACTGGGTCAAAAACTTACAGGGAACAAGCTTAGATGATGTGGAAATCAGTGTATTTCAAAACGGAAAAAAAGTGGCTCACGAATACGGAGAAATTTTGTTCACGCATTTTGGCCTAAGCGGGCCTGCTATTTTGAATATCAGCGGGAAGGTGGGGGATTTGTTAGAAAGGGGAGAAGTAAAAATGTATTTTGATTTATTCCCCCTGCTTAACCACGAGGAACTTTTAAAAGGGTTTGAAGATGTTTTAAAACAAAATGCTAACAAAACGGTTAAAAATATACTCTCCACATTTGTGCCGGAAAAGTTGGCTGAAATTTTAGCAGATATCATAAAAGTAGATAAAAATAAAATAGCCAACAATCTGTCAAAAGTTGAGAGGGCAGTTATTGTTAAAATTTTTAAAAATATTGAGATAGCCCCGGAAAGTGTTTTAGATTTTGATGTCGCTAAGGTTACGAGAGGAGGAATATCTTTAAAAGAAATAGATCATAAAACAATGAAATCTGAATTGATCAGTAATTTATTTTTTGCAGGTGAAATTATTGATGTAGACGGCGCTACAGGAGGATTTAATTTGCAGGAGTGTTGGAGCACCGGGTATTTAGCGGGCAAGAGTGTCACACTTTAATTAGAGAATACAGAGACGGTGCCACATTTTTCTGCTAAGGGACAAATTCGCCCTGGTGGAAATTGAGATGGTTTTCTGATAGAATTATAAATTATTATTAAAAATAATAAAGGTATGGTTTTGTTAAATATTTTAATAGCTTGTTTTTTAATAAGTCTCTGCGTTTGGGTGGCTGTCCTATTTTTGTTTTTTAAGAAAGAAACGCTTTCTAAAATAACAATGTTCTTAGTTTCTCTTTCTGCAGGAGCTTTGATTGGCGGTGCTTTTTTGCATTTATTGCCAGAAGCTTCTGAAAAAATGGAGCCAGAGAGGTTATTCTTCTTTGTGTTATCCGCTTTTGTCGGTTTCTTTTTGATAGAAAAGTTATTTCACTGGCGACATTGTCATAAAGAAAATTGTGAAGTTCATTCATTAGGTTATATGAATTTAGTCGGAGACTCTCTGCATAATTTTATAGATGGACTAGTAATCGCTAGCGTCTTTTTGGTAGATTCTAAATTAGGAGTGATAACAACGCTTGCTATAGCCTTGCATGAAATACCTCAAGAGATTGGTGATTTCGGAGTTCTTATACACGCAGGATTTAATAAAACAAAAGCATTGGTATGGAATTATTTAGTTGCAACCACAGTTATTTTAGGTGGAGTTGCAGGATACCTCGCCGCTTTTTACATTGATGGCGCGATGGCGTATCTCTTACCAATAGCCGCCGGCGGATTTATTTATATTGCCGCTTCTGATTTGATGCCGGAAATAAGAAAAGAAAGTGATGTCAAAAAATCAATTATATCTTTTGGTATATTTTTGGTGGGAATTGTTATAATGTTTGCTGTAAAGTTTTTGGAATAGCAGATCGTTTATTGCACGTTCCAGTATTGTATTAAAAAAGAGGGAACCGCACCCTCTTTTTTGTTTGCTTGTTGACGTGAGATAGTTATGGGTATATACTCAATATAGAGGAGTAAATTAAAAGAAAGGTCGTTTCTCTAATATTAAAAAAAATAAAATATAAAAATATGCCAAAATTAGATGGAACAGGTCCTTCGGGACAAGGTCCTAAAACTGGCAGAGGAATGGGTAATTGCGGTGGAGGTAGAGGAATGGGATGGGGCAGAGGATATGGATGCGGTTGTGGGGGCGGATTGTTTGGTAGGATGTTTTACACAAAGGAAGAAAGGGACGAATTATTGAAAGATAGAGCAACAATGCTAGAGGAGGAATTAAAAGCAGTTAAGGAAGAATTAGCTGAAAAAAAGGATAAGAAATAAAGAAACCGACTGGCCTCTTGAATAAAAGGGGCTAGTTGGTTCTATGGTTTGAATAAGATAATAGCAAGCTATAAAATAAAAAAAGTTAACACTGTGATTATGAAAAAGAATTTATTTATCTTTGTTATAGTTATTATTTTAATCTTCATTATTGGCTTATGGTTTATAAATTTTAAGTTTTTTAAACAAAATGAAATTTTTGGATTAGATGAAGAAGTTAATGGAATTATGATTCTTATCGAATCTACGGATAAACCAGCTGGATTATCTAATATGGCGAATGAAATGAAAAAAAGAAACATTTACGGCCTTTTGATGGTCACTCCAGAGTTTGCTCAAGCAAATTGCGATGAAATAAAAAATACTCTTGATATTGGTAATATAGAGATTGTTGCATCTAATGTTGGCGCACCATTTTGGGACGTGCCATACGATGAGCAGAAAACAAGAATTATTAAAATGTTGGACGGAATTGAGTTGTGTACTGGTATAAGACCAAGAATTATTTCATCTCGATATATGGCCTCCGATATGAATACTGTAAAAGTCGCAGAAGATTTGGGGATACCCTATATAACCGCCAGGGGAACAACCGGAGATAAGGCTACCGTTTATCAGCCAGAAGGCTATAATGTAAAGATTTTATCTGTTTCGAATATTCCACTTGTACCCTTTAAATATGGAAGTCTTTGTGATTATTCTTTTTATGAAAGATCCGGCACCCCAAACGACATGAAAGAAGAACTAATGAGAGCAATAGAACCATTAACACCTAAAGAGAAAACCTGGCTTGGTCAATATTCTAAAGTAACTCCAGTGTCACATACTTATATAGGAGGGTCTTTAAAGCAATGGAACGACATGTGGATTGACTTCTGGGATAGTGCTAATATTAAATGGGTGGATTTAGATGATTTTATGGTAAAAGTGGATTGGACAATTCCACTGTGGCAAATTCCTACAAACAAGAATAATCCTTATACAGAAGAAAAAATCAGACCACTGATTCCCTACGAAGAAGAAGCAAAAATAAATAATATTTGTGAATAATAAAATTGAATCAAAAAAGCCATCTCTGAAAAGTATTTACGCAAAAAAATCAGAAATAAGATGAAGGAAAAAATATCTATAATTTCAATATTAGCCAATGTGGTTTTAGCTGGGGGGAAAATTAGCATTGGTGTATTTTCAGGTTCTGCAGCTATTTTAGCGGAAGGGATTCATTCCTTTATGGATATTTTCTCTTCAGTTGTTGGTTATATCGGAATTAAAATATCTACAAAACCAGAGGACCAAAAACATCCTTATGGTCATTATAAATTTGAGGTCTTGGCTGGAGTGATTATTACTTTGATTCTTTTGGTAACGGGAATAGGGATAATATGGGGAGCCTATAATAATTTTCTAAATCCGGAAAAGATAGAAGTTGGCTATTTAGCTTTTGGGATAATGATATTCTCGGCGGCTGTAAATGAAGTAATGGCTCGCCTAAAAATTTATTTCGGGAAAAAGGAAAACTCTATCGCACTGTTGTCTGACGGACTTCATTCGAGGGTTGATGTTTTTGCTTCCTTGGTAGTTTTTGTTGGATTAGCTCTAACGAAATACTGGATCTTTATCGATTCGGGCCTGGCACTTTTAATTGGGCTTTATATTGTTAAAGAGTCTTTTTCTTTGGGTAAAGAGGCAGTTAATTCCTTGTTGGATGTTTCGGCGGGTCCGGAGATTGAAGAAGAAATAAAAAAAATTATTATAGCTCGAGGTATCGAGGTAGGCGTAGTAAGAACTCAGAAAAAAGGATCTGCTGTTACAGCAAATTTAGAGGTGAAAATCCCAAGCAATTTAAAAGTAGAAGAAGCAACAAAAATTTCTGAAGATTTAAGAAAAGAATTAATGGAAAAAATTAAAAGTCTTTCTTATGTTGCTATTCAAATAAAAAGTCATAATGTTGAAACCGGATTTTATAAGCCCGTATTTGGCAAGGGATTCGGCTGGCAGAGGCAAGGACCGGGAGGTTATTGCGTTTGTCCGAAATGCGATTATAAGGCAGAGCATAGGGTGGGCACGCCATGTTCATCTCTTCGATGTCCAAAATGCAATATTAATTTAGAAAGAAAATAACATGGTTCCCAAAAATATTTTTTTAACTAAAGGCGTCGGAGTTCATAAAGATAGATTGGCAAGTTTTGAGTTATCACTAAGAGACGCTGGAATCGAAAAATGCAATTTAGTTTGCGTGTCATCAATTTTCCCCCCGAATTGTAAAATGGTTTCGAAAGGCGACGGTGTCAAGTTACTAAATCCTGGGGAAATAACCTATTGTGTTATGGCTAGAAACGAAAGCAATGAGCCAAACAGATTAATTTCAGCGTCCATTGGGTTGGCTATACCTAAAGACGGAGATCAATACGGCTATCTTTCTGAACATCATGCTTTTGGAGAAAAGGGAGAAAGGGCTGGAGAGTATGCGGAAGATCTGGCGGCGACAATGCTAGCAACCACCCTTGGAATTGATTTTAATCCTGATACGGCATGGCAAGAAAGAGAGCAAGCTTATAAATCATCAGGACATATTTTTAAGACAGCCAATATTACTCAATCATCAGAAGGTGACAAGACGGGTCTTTGGACTACTGTGATTGCGGTAGCTGTTTTTATTGAATAATAACATGACAAGACCAAGACTTTGTAGGAGAATAGGATTTAATCCAAGCGTTACGTATTTTAAACCTCAAGGAGTGCCAATGAGATTTTTGGAGGTGGTTGATTTAACTGCAGAAGAGTTAGAAGCCCTGAGACTAAGAAATATAAATGATTTGGAGCAAGGGGAAGCTGCCAAAAAAATGAATACATCACAGAGCACTTTTCAAAGAATTTTGTCTTCGGCCTATAAAAAGGTGAGCGAAGCTTTGATAGAAGGAAAAGCAATAAAAATAGTTAAATAGTTTTTTATTTTTTGCCTCAGCTAATTTTTTTATTTTGCCCTACGGGTATTTTTTTGCTACAATACACAAATATTTAAACAACGTTATCACATGATTAAAATATATCAAAAAAGAATAGTAGATTCCGAAATAAAAGAGGTGGGAGAATTTAGACCCGGATCTTGGATATGCGCGCAAAAAGCCAGCGAAGAAGAGGTCGCTGTTTTAGAAAGGGATTTTAAATTGGATTCAAATATATTAAAAGATGCCCTAGATCCTTTTGAAGCTCCTCGCGTGGAAACCGAAGGCGGGATAGTGTACATATTTACGAGGGTGGCTCAAAAATTGGAGGAGAGAATTATCACAGTTCCCTTATTAATAGTCATCGGTCCGGATTTTGTTTTAACGCTTTCAAAAGATGAGAACCAAATTCTTAATAAATTTATGGATAACGGTTTAAAATTTACAACAACGCAGAAGACTCAGTTACTTTTGATAATTTTTTCTGAAATAATGAAAAGCTACAACAGTTTTTTAACTTCGATAAGCAGGAACGTGAGAGAGGCAAGCGGAAAAGTTGGAAAGATAAATGAGAAAGTTATTATGAATTTTGTCGGATTTGAAGAGGAGTTAAATGATTTTCTTTCGGCCCTCACTCATACAAGTCCTGTTTTACAGAACATATTAGGAGGAAAACTTATAAAGCTTTATCAGCAGGATGGTGAGTTGATGGAAGACTTAATTCTAAGCGCAAATCAGTTGATAAGTTTGTGTCAGTCTACACTTAAAAATATTGTTAATATTAGAGAGGCCTATTCCACAATAGTTACGAACGATCTTAACAGAGTCATCAAGCTATTTACATCCCTTACGGTTATACTCACAATTCCAACAATTATTGCCAGCATGTATGGTATGAACGTGGGGCTTCCTTTGGCGGGAAACCCGGGAGCTTTTTGGATAATATCTTTGGCGATAGTTGTTATCGTTTCGGGTGTTTTATATGTATTCAGCAGGAATAGATGGCTGTAATTTGTAAGGTTGAGTAAAAAAGAAAAACCACCTTTTAACGGAGGCGGTTTTTTGGTAGAATTGAGGAAAGATGCAAAATCAATGGTACACAAAATCAATTGCAGGGGTTTTTGAAGATATAAGGTCTAGTGAGGGGGGATTGAGTAGTAGAGACGCGACGTTGCGACTTAAAGAATACGGATTGAATAAATTGCCGGAAGCTAAACCAGACGGGATTTTTTATATTTTTTTACATCAATTTCAAAGTTCTCTTATTTATATACTTTTGCTTGCAGGAGCTATTGTTTTTGCTATGGGAGAGTTTGTTGACGGATTTATTATTTTGTTCGTGCTTGTTTTTAATGCGGTTGTTGGGACTATCCAAGAAGGAAAGGCACAAAATACTTTATTGGCTCTTAAAAAATATACAGAAACCAAGACTATTGTCGTACGCGATGACCTAGAATTTATTATTGCGGATACGGACGTTGTGCCAGGAGATATAATTGTTTTGCAAGAAGGGGAAAAAGTCCCCGCTGACGCGCGCGTGATTTTATCGAACAATTTAAAAGCAGACGAATCGACCTTATCTGGAGAATCTGTGCCGGTAAATAAAATTGTTGAACCGATAGAGAGAGAATATTTGCCTACACCAGAGCAAAAAAATATTATTTTTAAAGGAACAAACATATTGTCTGGCAGTGGGCGAGCTGTTGTTGTCGCAACGGGTGTTAATACTGAGATAGGTAAGATAGCAAAAGCAATGACGGCTATAGACGCAGAAGTTCCCTTGAAAAAGAATGTCCGTTATTTGTCTGGAATTATTGTTGTAGTAACAATAATTTTAAATATTGTTTTGTTTGTTGCGGGACTTTTATCCGGCAAAAATATAAGAGAAATGTTTGTTATGTTGGTTTCTCTTTCTGTCTCTATTATTCCGGAGGGCCTGCCGGTTGTGCTTACACTAATTTTAGCAACGGGTGTATGGAGAATGAGCAAGCGAAACGCTTTGGTTAAAAAACTTCAGGCGGTTGAGGCGCTAGGGCAGGCGGAAGTAATTGCAGTTGATAAAACGGGAACCATTACAAAAAACGAAATGGTGGTCCAAAAAGTGTTTGTAGATAATAGAACTTTTGAGATCGGCGGAATAGGATACGAGCCAAAGGGTGACGTTAAAATGAACGGGGATCAGGTTGATCCGCTAAACCATCAGGAGTTAATTTTTATGGCAAAAAACGCCGCATTATGCGCGGAAGCTATGGTATTTTTTTCAAAAAAAGAAAAAAAGTGGATAACAAGGGGCGATCCCACAGAGGCCGCGTTGCTGGTGATGGCTCAGAAGATAGGCTTTCATAAAAACATTTTAGAACGAGAGTCGCCGTCTATGGCAGAATTTCCTTTTGATTATCATCTTAAGTATAGGGCTTCGTTGCGTAAAACGGAAAATAGGAAGTTTTTAATAGTCGCCGGTGCGCCGGAGAGCATATTGGCAATATCAAACAAAATTTGGAAAAACGAGAAGAATCAGCCGTTATCTGAATCTGAGAAAAATAAATTAACAGGAATTTTTGAAAAAATGTCAGAAGACGGACTTAGGGCTGTAGCGTTGGGAATAGACAATAATCCAGATAAAGATGTTTCGGCAGAAAAAATAGAGAAAATTACATTTGTCGGATTTTTAGGTATGAAAGACGCGCTGAGACCAGAAGTTCCGGACGCAATGGCTCGCGCATTGAAAGCGGGAGTGCGCATAGTTATGATTACTGGCGACCATAGGATTACAGCAAAAGCTATCGCCACGGAAGCTGGTATTTATAAAGAGGGAGATGAAATTGTTACGGGAGAAGAGCTAGATAAAATGAGCGACGAATATCTTGCCGGAAAAATTAAAAAAGTTTCTGTTTTTGCCCGGGTTTCTCCGGAACACAAATTAAGAATAATTAAAGCGTTCAAAATAGCTAAAAAAATTATTGCGATGACAGGGGACGGAGTAAACGACGCGCCCTCGCTTGTTATGGCTGATCTCGGCGTGGCTATGGGTCAGATAGGCACAGAGGTCGCCAAAGAAGCATCGGATATTATTCTTTTAGACGATAATTTTGGAACTATTATCTCTGTTATAGAGGAAGGAAGAAGCATTTATAAAACCATAAAAAAGGTTATTCTTTATCTTTTTTCTACCAGCATTGGAGAGGTTTCAGTTATAGCTGGAGCGCTTTTTTTGGGATATCCTTTGCCTATTTTACCTGCGCAAATTATTTGGCTTAATTTTGTGACGGACGGTTTTCTTGATGTGTCTTTGGCGATGGAGCCAAGTGAAAATAACTTGCTTTCTGATAAGTTTAAAAAACCCAACAAATATTTAGTAGATTTTTTAATGGCGCAAAGGATGTTTTTTATGGCTCTACCGATGATGATAGGAACCCTATTTGTCTTTAAAATATTTTTAGGCTCAGATCTGATAAAAGCTCAAACAATGGCGCTTTGTGTTTTGGCGGCAATCCAATGGTTCAATGCCTGGAATTGTAAGTCAGAAGATAAATCAATTTTTAAAACAAACCCTCTGTCGAATAAATTTTTGGTTGGCGCCACGGCTATTGTTATATCACTGCAATTATTAGCAGTTTATAATCCTTTTTTACAAAAAATATTACACACGGTTCCCCTTAAAGGAAAAGACTGGTTGTTAATTATTACAGTGGCCCTTTCTGTGGTTGTTGTAGAAGAAGTTAGAAAATTAATTTATAGGTTATGGAAAAAACATTTTGTTGGCTAATCGGGGTCCGACGCGTAGATTTTTTACACAGCGCACATTTTATAATTATCTGATATAATAATTAAATATTCATAATTTATTCAATAAAATATGTTTAATATAGTTACGTATTTATTTTTAGCATTGGGATTTGTTCTTCTTATAAAGGGCGCAGATTTTTTAGTAGACGGAGCTTCGTCAATCGCTAAAAGATTTGGTATTTCAGCCTTAGTAATCGGGCTCACAATTGTTGCCTTTGGAACTTCAGCTCCCGAGCTGGTAGTTAATATTTTTGCCAGCTTGCAGGGCAATACAGATATTGCCATAGGTAATATTCTAGGAAGCAACATAGCTAATATTCTGCTTATTCTAGGTGTTTCGGCGACTATTTTTCCTTTGGCGGTAAAAAAGGGGACCACCTGGAAAGAAATTCCGTTGAGCTTGTTGGCAATCATAGTTCTCGCCCTTTTAGTTAACGACCAATTTATAGATGGTAGTTTACCTTCTGGGCTTACCAGAATTGACGGATTTGTGCTTCTTTCTTTCTTTATTGTTTTTTTATATTATACTTTTGGCATAAGCAAGGCATCTGGTGACGAGAACCAGACGGATATTAGTGAAAAATCTTTATTAGTGTCGATCTGCATGATATTGGGAGGACTTTTTGGCCTTACACTAGGCGGAAAATTGATTGTAGACTCTGCCGTTACTATAGCGTCAAGTCTTGGCGTAAGCCAGGCGGTGATAGGACTTACTGTTGTGGCGATTGGAACGTCTCTTCCGGAGCTAGCGACCTCAGCAATCGCTGCCTACAGAAGGCATCCCGACATTGCGGTTGGAAACATAGTTGGTTCCAATATTTTTAATATTTTTTGGATATTAGGAATAAGCGCCGTAATCAATCCGTTGCCATTTTCTCCTGTGCTGATGAGAGATATGGCCGTTGTAATTGGAGCAACCTCTTTACTTTTTATCTTTATGTTTGTTGGTAAAAAACACATACTTGAAAGATGGCAGGGTGTTTTATTTATCGTGGCTTATCTTATTTATATTATTTTTATCGTTGCCCAAGAGATTATAAAATAGCATTATTGCGCTAAATTTATTGGAGTTTTCGATGAAAGTTTAAAAAAATATTAATCTAGGACAGTATTCCTACGGCCGTGAAAATTTGTCCTTTTCGGCTTTTTTATTAAAACAAAAGCCGTCTCTAAATTACAAGAGACGGCTTTTGTTTTTGTTATATGGCGTTACTTAAAACGGAAACTAATTCGGCGAATATTTTATGAGTGCCGTAGGATTCTTTTATCTGATTTTTAACATCTTCGGCTACCTCTCCTCCTATTACATCTTCTATTTTTTTATACACCGATTTTACAGAATCGAAGTTTATAATCCAGTCGTGGAGCCCTAGTTTTTTAAAGGTTTCAGAAACTCCCATATTATGGTTAATTATTGCGGGGGTTCCTGAGGCCACGGCTTCCTTGGCTACGTTTCCATAAGTCTCAAAATGCGAAGGACTGATCACTACCCCCATTTTTTGATAAAACGCGACTAACTTTTTGTTGCTTCTGGAGCTATAAAACGTAACCAATTTTGACATCCTTTTATAATTTTTATTTTTGGAATCAAGGTCGGTTATAATATTAATGGTAAATTTATTACCATTTTTTTGGTTGTACTTTGCTAGTTTTTCACAGAATTGGACATTTTTTATTCTGGTCCACCTGCTTACAATACCAATGTTTTGTTTGGTTTTTTTGTTTTTTCCGGCGACAAAATATTCAGGCACAGGATTTGGGATTATGGCAGACTTATATATTTTATGGCCAAAAACTTCTTTTTCGACAACATTTTTTGTCATATCAGAAGGAAAAATGTAAAAAGTGTTATCGTTATCAAAACATTTTTCCATGTCCAAGAATATTTTTTTGGCTTTTTTGTTCCAACTTGCAGTTTCTTTTGCTAACACTCCATGATAATGCAGTACAACTGGAACACCCTCTTTTTGGGCTGCCAAAAGCAGGCACCATGGCAAAAAATAGGTTCCATTAACGAGAATCAAGTCCGGTTTCTCTTCTTTTATTGCTCTTTGGTAGGCACTAATAACCTTGCTATATCTTTTTTCAACGTAACTTAGTCCTTTTGCCTTCTTTATAACTTTTGCAATATTGGGAACATTTAAGGATGCGGATATGGTGGAGTTTTTTATATCCATCTTTTTCTTAAAAGTGTTTTTACCTCTTTTATTTATTATGTTTACGGCTGTAATACTTAGATCACCAGCTCCGCTTTTTTTTATGAAGTCCATAAAAGACAAAACCACCTGAGCTATGCCAGCTGTCTGGGCAAATCTTATGTTTGTTAAAATTTTCATTTTTGTTTTTTTAGGTCTTAATAATAAAAAACTCAAAACATGCTGTGTTTGAGCGCCATCTCTTTACATTATTATGTCTTTATTGTATCACTTTATAACTGTTTGTCAAGTCTTTTTAGCCTATTTTGTACTTTGCTCCCCAAAATTTCATTAATAACCACTACTAGCCCTGTCCTTTAAATTGGGCCAATTTTATGGTAATATGCTTGTAATGATATTAAAACAAATTTTCGACTTTATATTACCACAAAAAAAGTTTAACAGGGGATTAAGAATTTTGATTACAGTAAATACCGCAATGGTTTTCATCATAGGATTGTTTGCGCCCTTTTATGCTGTGTTTGTGCAAAAATTAGGAGGTAATATCGCTTTCGCCGGTTTTTCTTGGGCGGTATTTTCTATTGTAGCGGGTGTTTTAACCTTGTTATTCGGGAAATGGCAGTTAAGAGTAAAGGAACAGGAGCTTCTGGTGGCCTTAGGATATTTGATCCGTGGATTGGTTTTTTTAAGTTATGCCTTTATGGGCAGTATTACTCAGTTAATTTTTACCCAGGTTCTTTGGGGCGTGGGAGCTGCTCTTGGCTCACCGGCCTTTGATGCAGTATATAGCGCACATACAAGCAAAGAAGATTCTATAGTCCAGTGGGGAGAGTGGGAGGGGATTGCGTCTATAGCGGTGGGATTGGCGGCGATTATCGGAGGAATTTTAATTCAGGAAGTTGGTTATATGTATGTCTTTTTAGGAATGGCTGTTTTATCTTTTGGTCTCGGAATTTATATTTGGAAGCTTCCGCGTGAAGTTTTATAAAAATATATTTTTTAATCTAACTTAAAAAAATGAATCAATTTTGGACAATCGTTGTCGGGATATTGGTTTTAACAAGCGTCATAGTGTTTGGTTTTACCTTTTTTCAGGTGAGCGAGCAAAGGGCGTCTTTGGTTTCAGATTTAGAATATAGAACTCAGATTCTGTCAGAAAGTTTTAAGGAATCTATAGAGCCAGCATACATTAATAATTCTCAAGAATCTTTACAAAAAACTTTAAATAAATTTACCGACAAGCAAAGATTGTTGGGAATAGTTGTATACGACAGCAAAGGGGGTGCGGTAGCTTCTTCTATTGATTTATCAGATGAGGTGATAAAAAGCGCTAAGCCCGCCCATGCCATGGATTCTGATAGTGCCTCGGGGAGTTTTGTATCTGTAGAAAAAAACAAGATTTATGAATTCGTCGATCCTTTACATCAGGATAGTGCAGTAATTGGATCGATTATGATTGTGCAAAATGCCGGTTATATAGATACTGCAATTAATCAGACTTGGGCAACTGTTCTCTTGCGATTTTTCATCCAGACATTAATTTTAATAATCGCCATAATCTTTATCCTAAGATGGCTAGTTTTTAAGCCGATTCTAAAGATGATTAAATCGATAAAAATGATTCGGGCTGGCAAACCAGATCAAGAACTAGATACTATTGAGAACCATTCTTTTTTTCGTCCGTTGGCCGAAGAAATATCTAAAATTTCTGCCAGTTTATTGAAAGCCAGGTCGGCCGCCAGCGAAGAGGCAAGGTTAAGAATGGAGAAATTGGATACCCCCTGGACAGCGGACAGATTAAAAGAATTTGTTAAAAGTTACCTCAAAGACAGAAAAATTTTTGCGGTTTCTAATCGAGAACCATATGTACACAATAAAACAAAGAATGGAATAGAGTGTTCTATCCCGGCTAGTGGCATGGTTACTGCTATTGAACCAGTTATGGCATCTTGTGGCGGAGTTTGGTTGGCGCAGGCAACGGGTGACGCAGATAAAAAAACTGCTGATGCTGATGGAAAATTACAGGTTCCTCCCGACGATCCAAAATATACTTTGAAGAGAATTTGGCTTTCGGAGAAAGAGCAGAGGGGTTTTTATGTCGGTTTCTCAAACGAAGCTTTGTGGCCGTTATGTCATAATGTGCACAACCGCCCCATTTTTAGAAAGGAGGACTGGCAGGAATATCGTAGAGTAAACGGAAAATTCGCTCAAAACCTGTTACGTGAGATAGATGGCATAGAAAAACCTTTGATATTAGTACAGGATTTTCACTTTGCGTTGTTGCCCCAGATGATAAAAAAAAGTAGACCAGATGCCAAAATAGGATTATTTTGGCACGTTCCATGGCCAAGCCCCGAGGTTTTTAATATTTGCCCATGGCACAAAGAGATACTGGAAGGAATGCTTGGAGCGGATATTATCGGATTTCACACACAACAATACTGCAACAATTTTATGGGGACGGTTGGAAAAGGCATGGAGTCAATGGTAGACCTGGAACAGTTTTCAATTACTTTAAAGAGTCACTTGACCTATATAAGACCATTTCCCATTAGTGTTGAATTTACCTCGAAAGAGGAAGAAAAATTAGATGTAAAAAGGCGCGAAGATTTACTGGGTCAATTTGGAATAAAAAGCGAACACGTCGGCTTAGGAGTAGACAGACTAGATTATACTAAAGGTATTTTAGAACGCTTTAAGGGTCTCGAATTTTTCTTTAATTCTTTCCCTGCGTATAAAGAAAAATTTACATTTTTGCAGATTGCGCCCCCAAGCAGAGAGGGAGTTGAAAAATACAGAGAATTTAATGAGGAGCTAACGGCAGAAGCAGAAAGGATTAATGAAGAGTTATCACAAAATGACTGGAAGCCGATTGTCTTAATAAAAAAACATTTTACTCACGAAGATTTATCTTTATTATATCGTCGGGCCAACCTTTGTCTGGTCACGCCTTTGCATGACGGCATGAATTTAGTATCTAAAGAATTTGTTGCCGCAAGAAATGATGAGTCTGGCGTTCTTATTTTAAGCCAATTTGCCGGGGCTTCAAGAGAGCTTAAGGGGGCTATTATAATTAATCCCTATTCGGCCGAACAAACTTCTTCGGCAATATATGAGGCTCTTAATATGTCTTTATCTCAGCAACACCAACGTATGAAAAAAATGCGTGAAGCGGTAAAAAATTATAATGTATACAGGTGGTCTGCGGAATTTATGAGAGCTGTCGCAAGCCTAGATTAATATGAAATATTTTTTTGATTTTTCTCAGGAAATAATAAAAAGAATACAGGGCGCAAAAGATTGCGCCCTGATGTTTGATTTTGACGGAACGCTGTCTAAAATTGCTAAAACGCCAAGAGAAGCCTTTTTGGAAAAATCGACGAAAGATTTGATAAAAAAACTAAATAAAAATTTTTGTGTCGCTGTGGTTAGCGGCCGCGACCTTTCTAGTGTTAAGTCTATGATTGGCTTGCCTGGTTTAATTTACGCGGGCAACCATGGTCTCGAATGGCAGATAGGGAAAAAATCCGAAAACTTACATATTGATAAAAAATTTCAGGAGGATTTAGCGCAAATAAAAAATATATTTAAGAGTGTGGCTGTAAATTATCCGGGAATTTCTATCGAAGACAAATTATCTAATTTATCAATCCATTACCGCTTACTTAGTGAAAAGGCTTGTGGGGATTTTTTAAAAAAAATTAAAGAAAATATTTTGGCAGTTAATAAAGAAGGATTTTTTTCTGTGACGAAGGGTAAAAAGGTTATAGAAATACGTCCAAAGGTTGCTTGGGACAAGGGGGCTTTTGCAAAATTTTTGTTACAGAGGATAAAAGTTAAAAACAGACATTCATGTTTGGCATTTTATATTGGGGACGATAAAACCGACGAGGACGCTTTTGTGGCGCTGTCCGACGGAATAACTATCCGTATCGGTAAGAATAAAAAAAGCGCGGCAAAATATTATATAAAAAATCAAAAACAGATAGATAAGTTGTTGTTGTGGCTTCTTAAAAACATTAGCAAGGACTCCAATTAATAATTTTTTTATCAAGTAGCGCAAAAAACCAGAGACTTGAATCTTTGGTTTTTTTGTAAAACGGTGGATAAATAAATTATTGACTGCTTTGTTTTTTTGATATCATAAAAAAATATTGTTCTGAGGAAGGCACCGTCCTTTGACAAGGAGAGAGTATATGGGAACTCACATAGAAACCGGGATCCTGTTAAATTGTTTTTTATCTCTCGACAACATAGATGATTTGTCGCGCGTTGTTTTTGACGGAGTGCTAAGGTCTTGGAAGGTTGTCATTATTTTTGAAAGGGGGGGCAAGATTGAGGGGAATATTGCAATTTCGAAAGAACTTACGTCCAATATGACAATTGTCGACTCGGAAGTTTTTTTCAGATTACTCCGCGAAGCTCTATGTTACGTAGTCGCAACGCGTCCACGAACAAGGGTAATCGTTAAAGAGCTGGAGTTAAAAAAAAACGAGGTTCGGAGCAGGTGATGTCTCGTTTAGTCCCGTGTCGGCTGGCACGGGATTTTTTTGTTATTAAAAACAATCGCCAAACCGACGATTCTTTGGTAATATAGAACAATAAGTTTAAAATATGATATATTCTTGGTTAATAGTAATAATTTTAGCTTATCTATTTTTTGCATTTTCTTCTTTTGGGGATAAGCTAGTTTTAGCTGGCAGGCCCAAGCCGAAATCTTATATTTTTTATGTGGGAGCGTTCGGCCTGTTCGTGGTTTTATTTATACCGTTTATAAAGTTTGGGCTTCCAACTGGCGCCGGATTAACTTGGATTATTTTAGACGCGCTTGTGCGTATAGCTGGTCTTTACGCAATGTACGAGGCGCTAGAAAGATTTGATGTTTCAAAGGTTATGGTAACAATCGGCGCTACCCAGCCTATATTTATTTTTGCTTTAACGTGGCTTTTTGGAAAAGGAGCTATAATGCCGGCATCAGATATTTTGGCATTTTTGATTTTATTTTTAGCCTGCATTATTGTTTCGGTTGAAAAAACACCTAAAATTACGGGGGACTATTTAAAGATTACGCTTTTTTCATCTATAATGTTTTCTTTAGATTATGTTTTTACTAAAATGGTTTTTTTGAACCAGCCATTTTTGCAGGGAGTCATTTGGACGGGAATATTTATTTTTATTTTTGTTTCTATTCTTCTCTTTTCAAAATCTTCCAGAAAGGAAATTTTTGCAAAGAGTATGGTTTTAGATAAGGGAGTACAGGCAAAATTTATATTGGCTCAAGCTTGCGGAGGTGCGGCTAATTTTTTACAAAGCTTCGCCATATTCTTAGTGCCAGTGGTATTTTTACCAATAGTTAATTCTCTAAGGGGAATCCAGTACGCCTTTCTTTTTATTATTACTTTGTTTATCTCCATTTTCTTCCCCAAAGTTTTAAAAGAAGGTCTATCAAAGAGAATAATTTTACAGAAAGTAATTTCCATAATTCTTATAGTAATCGGTTTGGCGATATTAGTTATTTATTAATTTAAAATACGTGGAACAAAACAAAAACACGGCTAGGCCGTGTTTTTGTTTTGTCTTATAACTATTAAGACAGGTGCTTTGAGACTAATTTTGTCATCTCGAACATGTCTACTACTGCCTTTCCGCCAAAAACTACTTTTAACTTGGCATCGGCGATTATATTTCTTTTTGCTTTTGGGTCCTGCAAGTTATTCTTTTTAATATACGCCCAAAGTTTTTTTACTACTTCAGATCTTGGCATCGGGCCCTTTCCTACTACTGCTTCTAAATCAGCAGTGAGTTTTAACGGCTTCATGAAAGCCGAATTTGCTTTTCCTGGCATTATAAATAACTATTCGATTAGTATATTTTCTGTTTCGTTCAGTCCATTGCAATGGGGACTGGACTATTTCGAAAAGATTACCGACCAACTAGTTTTTAATTAATAATAGTGCCTATACTGTAATGATGGCACATATTCTCCTCTCGCGCAACTGTTTTTTATATTTTTTGCCTTGCAAGTAAAAAAAGAGCGCCTTTATGTGGGCGCTTTTTTATTGTTAGCGAAAATGGGTTTTGGCATTTGCACTTTGTGCCTCTTCTTGAAGAGGAAGGTGCAATCGCGGAACTTACCTCCGTCCTTTTTGCACCAGATTGTCATCTTAATGTGTAGGGAATCTTTGCTGTTCCAAAGCCTTCTTACGTCTTCTTCTGGGCAACGCCAAAAGTTGTGTTTTTTTCCATCGGCGCAAATTACGCCCATGCAGAGGCTATGGGCATCGTCTACTTCTTCGCCCAATTCTCGTGCGATTACCGCATTCGCATGGGAAACATCACCGAGTGGTTCTATACCCCAGACATATTCTGATTTGGCCATGATTAGCCTCCTTATTCAGCTGGAAATGTTCAGTCAGTCCAGTACTTATAATATACTTTTTCGGCTAAAAGTCAACAATTTCCCTCTAAATTTATTCACTTTTAGCTCTTGCGTTGTACTTTATTTTGCGGTAAAATAGAAGAATATAAGCTATATATGAAGAGAGAAAATATTATAATAGAAGACAAAAAAGAGCAGGAGCTGGTTGGGGAATTACAGACTCGCACAGATATTAAGGCAGAAAGGATTAAGAGGTTATTGGCGCTCCCAGATTTAACAAAAAAGGAAAACTCTCCCGTTAAGCTTTTAGTTGACCAGATAATAGAGTTACCAAGATTCAAAGATTTTTACTTAATTGATTTTCCAAGAATTGTTGCTGTAGCTGATAATTTTGATGTTTTAAATACTCCGAAAGATCATCCATCAAGAAGAGAGTCTGATACATATTATATTACAGAAAAAGACATACTGCGCACGCAAACCACAACAATGTGGCCATATTGTTTGCGCGATGAAAATGTACTGGAGGTCCTTGAAAAAGATGGAGAATTCGGAGCATTATCTACTGGTATCGTTTTTAGAAAAGATGAAATTGACAGAAAGCATTTTCCGGCATTTCACCAGATAGATGGCTTATATATTTGTAAAAAAGATAAGAAAGTAATAACTCAAAGAGATTTAGAACTTGTAGAAGAGGATATTGTAAAAACCCTTTTTGGAAAAGATATTGAGTTTAGGTTTTTGGTGGATTCTTTTCCGTTTACAGACCCCTCGGTTCAAATTGAAGTGAAATTCAATAATGATTGGTTGGAAATTGTTGGTTCGGGATTAGTGCATTCACAATGCTTAAGAAATTTTGGTATTGACCCAGAGATTTATAACGGTTGGGCGTTTGGATTTGGAATAGAAAGATTAGCCATGATAAAGATGGGGATCACCGACATAAGAATTTTATGGTCAGACGACCCGCGAATTACAAGCCAATTTAAAGATATAAACAGCAAATATAAAGAAGTCAGTAGATATCCTGAAATTTCAAGAGATATTTCTTTTGTGATTGATAAAAGCATAAATTTAAATAATTATTACGAAATTGTACGCGACTTTGCAGAAAACCTAATCGAAGAAGTAAAACTTTTAGACAGCTACGAAGACGACGCGAAATTCGGTAAAGACAAAAAAAGTTATACATTTAGAATTACATATTGCTCGCCGGAAAGGACTCTAACCAATGAAGAGATAAATAAAATCCAAGAAGAGATTAGAGAAGAAACAGTCAAGGAATTAAACGCCGTATTAAGATAATTAAAATTTTAATTATTAACAACGATGAAGCTAAATATAAAATCGAAAGACGAAGAGCCCGAGAAACCCGCCAAAATTTCTGCTCCGCATAAAATTCAGGCGGACAAGAAGCCGGAAATAAAAAAGGAAACCCCTAAAAAAGAGAAACCGGTTTCGGCTGAAAAAAAACCTGCGGCACCGAAGAAGGAGGCGAAAGTAAAGCCAGTTAAATCAGAAAAAAATAAACCGGCTGAAATTGAAAAGAAAGTTGAAAAAACTGAAGAAAAACCGTCTACGTCGCCGACCGAAGAAGTAAAAAAGTCTGTAGCAGAACAGATAGCAGCCAAAAAAGGCAAAGCAAGAAAAGAGGGAGAATATACCGCCAAAGATATCTATGTTCTAAAAGGGTTAGAGCCGGTTAGATTAAGGCCAGGAATGTATATAGGATCTACCGGGGTTGATGGTTTGCATCACTTGATTTGGGAGGTTGTTGATAACTGTTTAGATGAAGCGATGGCAGGTTACGCTAAAAATATTGAGGTTGTTTTATTGCCAAATAATAGGGTAAAAATTTCTGATGACGGTAGGGGAATACCAGTTGAAAAACATCCGGATACGGGAAAATCAACCTTGGAAACGGTTTTAACAACATTGCACGCAGGAGGAAAATTTGGCGGGGAAGCGTATAAAGTTTCCGGAGGTTTGCATGGAGTTGGTATTTCTGTTGTGTGTGCACTTTCTACTTATATGATGTCTCAAGTTGAAAGAGACGGCGGAGTTTACCAGCAGGAATATTTTAGAGGGGCTCCAAAGACTGCGGTCAAAAAGATTGGAGAATCAAAAAAAACCGGAACCACACAAACGTTTGACGCAGACCCGGAAATATTTTCGGAAATAAAATACGATCCCAAAAGAATTTTAAAACACTTGCGCCAACAGGCTTATTTAACAAAAGGGGTTAAGCTTACATTTAGAGATGAAAGAACAAAAGGGGAAGAGAGCAGTTATACTTTTTATTTTGAAGGAGGAGTGGGCTCTTATGTAAAATATTTGGTTGAGAGTAATACTCCGCGTCACCCAAATATTTTTTCTATTAGCACGGAGAAAGATAAGATTTGGGTTGAAGCGGCTTTTCAGTATACGCAAGAAATGGAATGTACAGAAGAATCTTTTGCAAATAATATTTATACGGTTGAAGGCGGAACGCATGTCTCCGGTTTTAGAACCGCCCTCACAAGGTCTTTGAATGATTATGCAAGGCGCGAAGGAATTCTTAAAGAGAAAGATGAAAATTTCTCTGGAGATGATGTAAGAGAGGGATTAACCGCCGTAATTTCTGTTAAAATTCGTACTCCGCAGTTTGAGGGTCAGACAAAAGCAAAGCTGGGAAATCCGGAAGCTAAAAATGCCGTTGAGTCTGCGGTTGCAGAAGGTTTGTCTGATTATTTGGAAAGGAACCCCTCTGATGCAAAATCTATTATCGAAAATTGTCTTTTGGCCACCAAAGCAAGATTGGCTGCAAAAGCTGCTCGTCAGACAGTTTTAAGAAAGGGCGCACTGGAGGGCTTAGCTTTGCCTGGAAAATTAGCAGATTGTCTTTCTAGAAAACCGGAAGAGTCAGAGATATATATCGTTGAGGGAGATTCGGCTGGAGGCTCGTCAAAGCAAGCGAGAGATAGGAGATTTCAGGCGATATTGCCATTAAGAGGAAAGATTTTAAACGTAGAAAGAGCAAGACTGGATAAAATGTTAGCCTCAAAAGAAATTAAGGCTTTAATTATCGCCATGGGAACTGGCATTGGAGAAGATTTTGATATTGAAAAACTAAGGTATCATAGAATTGTAATTATGACTGATGCTGACGTTGACGGAGCTCATATTAGGACTTTACTTTTAACATTTTTTTACAGACACTTTAAACCAGTTGTTGATGCCGGCCATATTTATATCGCTCAGCCACCATTGTATAAAGTTTCTTTTGGGAAAAATACGCAATATGCGTACTCGGACGGTCAGAGAGATAAAATTGTAAAAGAAATGGGCAAAGGGGGAGTTTCAATACAAAGGTATAAGGGTTTGGGAGAAATGAATCCTGACCAGCTTTGGGAAACAACAATGAATCCGGAAAATAGAACCTTGTTGCAGGTTGCGGTTGAAGAGGCTCACGAAGCTGATAAAACTTTGGATATACTTATGGGTGAACAAGTGGAGCCGAGAAAGAAGTTTATACAGACCCACGCCAAAGCTGCTAAAAACTTGGATATATAAAAATTATGCTAGATCAATTAAAAAAAATTGCGGAGCTAAAAAAACTCCAAGATAGTTTCAAAAAAGAAAAAATAACTATTGAAAAAAGGGAGGTTTCGGTTGAGATGAATGGTAATTTCGAAGTAGAGAATATAAAATTAAACCCAGAATTGAGCGCAAATGACCAACAGGAAGTTTTAAAACAATGTTTGAACGAAGCCAGAGAAGATATTCAGAAAAAGATGGCCAAGATGTTAATGGCATCGGGGATTAGTTTTTAGAACCAGTTTTTAAGAGCCCGCTAATAGCGGACTCTTAATTTATATTGACAACGGTTTTTATATGTGATATGATTAAATTATAGTGTTGTTCTTTTTACTCCTACTCTTTTCGCAGAAAGGATTCTGAAATGAGTATAGTACTCACATCGAAGGAGGCAGTTCGGATTGAATCGGTTTGCGGAAAACAGATCCGCGAACTGATGGCAGGATTGGTCTCGCAAAATGCCATAAATGTCATCAACGGCGGTGAGTTAGCTGGGGTGGCATTTACAACCGGGGTAGATCTGGATCACGCCCGGGCTCTTGCCTGGAGGGTGGTCCGTGAGCAGGAAGCTGCTCAGCCGGTCTCCGACTAGTATTGGACGTGGCGGCTTGTCGTGGGCCCTGTGCATGCATCGCACAGGGCCTTTTTTATGTTATAATTAGATAGACTTGACTTATCAATTGGGTTCGGCTATTATATGTATATAGATGGCCGCGAGGCCATTTTAAAAACCAAGGAAAACTAAAAGACTATGACAATCACACAAAAAATAAACATATTTTTTAAAGAAGTCTGGGTTGAGCTAAAAAGAGTGAGCTGGCTTTCCCGCAAAGATATTATAAAATACACGCTTATTGTGTTGGGTTTTACTATTGCGGCAGCCGCATTTTTGGGGGGGTTGGATTATATATTTACTGAAATAATTAAAAAGCTCGTGCTTCACAGCATTTAATTTAAAAAATCATGCCAAAACAAGTTATAGAACAAGAAAAAAATTGGTACGTTATTCATACTTATTCCGGGTATGAAGATGCTGTTGCAAAAAACCTTAAACAAAGGATTGAGAGTTTGAGCATGGAAGACAAGATTTTTGATGTTATAGTTCCGAAAGAGAAAAAGATAAAAATTAAAAACGGAAAAAGAAAAACAGTTGAGGAAAAAATTTATCCGGGATATGTTTTGGTACAAATGGTGGTTACCGACGAATCGTGGTATGTAGTTAGGAATACTCCAAGGGTAACAGGATTTTTGGGAGCTGGCACTACGCCGATTCCGGTTTCTGTTTCCGACATGGCTGATTTAATGAAAAGAATGGAGATGGGTGAGCCTGAATTTACAATCGATTTTGAAGTAGGGGCCTCAGTTAAAGTTATTGACGGACCGTTTAAGGGATTCGAAGGCAAAGTATCAGATATTGATAAAGAAAGAGGAAAGATAAAAGTCTTAGTTAACATGTTTGGCAGAGACACGCCAGTAGAATTAGACTCGCTTCAGATAAAAAAGGTAGAATAATTAAAACGAGTGATAGTTGCAGAAACTATATTTATATTTTATCTGCTAACTTGTAGCTCAAAATAAAATGGCAAAAGAATTAAAGGCAGTCGTAAAAATACAGATTCCAGCCGGTAAAGCAACGCCAGCGCCTCCAATAGGGCCTGCGTTAGCTCAGCATGGATTAAATATTGCAGAGTTTTGCCAAAAGTTTAACGCGGCAACCCAAGCAATGGCAGGATTTACGATACCCGCGGAGGTTACAATTTATAAAGACAGGTCTTACACCTTTAAATTAAAAACACCCTTGGCATCCGAGCTTATCAGAAAAGCGATTGGCATCGAAAAGGGAAGTGGAGTTCCAAATAAAACTAAAGTCGGCAAGATAACAAAAGCCCAACTGAAGGAAATCGCCATAAAGAAAATGCCCGACTTAAACACCACAGACATTGAGCAGGCGATAAAAATAATCGCCGGCACAGCAAAGAATATGGGAGTAGAAGTTATAAATTAAGAAACAAAGTCTAAAAAAATCAAGCGTGAAAATCGCTTGATTTTTGTTTTGGCAAAGTGGTAGAATAATGGATACTAAAATTATTAATATATTTGTAATATGGAGAACCAAAAATATATACGTCCGTCATGGGACGAATACTTTTTAAACTTATTAGAACCAATAGGTAGCAGAGGAAGTTGTGATAGGGGAAGAAGCGGAGCCGTTATTGTTAGCCCTGGGCATACAATAGTCGCAACAGGATACGTTGGAGCGGCTCCAGGTCAACCGCATTGTGATGAGGTGGGGCACATGATGAACACTGTAATACACGAAGACGGAACTCAATCTCAGCATTGTGTGAGAACATTGCATGCAGAAGAAAATGCAATTTTGCAGTGCGCTAAAGACGGAATAAGCGTTCAGGGAACAACAATATATTGCAAGATGGTGCCTTGCTATAACTGCGCCATGAGAATCGTTAGGGTGGGCGTTAAAAGAGTAGTTGCAATGAAGAGATATCATGCAGATCAAAAATCCATAAAACTTTTTAGAGACGCAGAAGTTAATTTAGTTATTATGGATAACACCATTGAGCCGTATGAAAATCAAGGAGGAAAAATTGAAAACGTAAAAGAAAACGAAAAATTGGACGATGAAGTAAGCTATGCGAACAGCGACCTGCAAGAATTTAAAAGTTTAAAGGAAATTTTAATGGAGGAGGGAAAGATAGAAGAGCTCCCTCAGGAATTTGAACAATCTTAAATATGGCAGACAAAAACGACGAACAAATTTTAGTTGTTAAGTCAGATATAATTTTTGAAAAGGGTAAGTGGCAGGGTTTGAAAACCGACAATCTGGATTATTATATTGATTTAATAAAAAAGAATTGCGAATTTAAAAGAAGAGGGGATGTGGAAAATGACTCTTCCTTTCAACAGGTAATTCCTTATATGCTTTTTTCCAGTGGAGGTAAATTTTTCGCTTACAAATATCTGGCTAGCGCCGGGGAGCAAAGGTTGGTAAACAATAATTATCAGCTTGGAATTGGAGGGCACATAAATAAAGACGATATAAAAGATGGCAAAGATGTTTTAGAAGAAGGAGCCAGGAGAGAATGGGAAGAAGAGGTTAATTTTAAGGGTAATTTTTTGCAAAAGAAATTGGTTGGAATTGCAAAAGACGAAACAACGTCCGTAGAAGAAGTGCATATCGGATTGGTTTACCATTTTATCGGCGACAGCTCGGAAATTACAATAAAGGAAACAGATAAGATGGAGGGGAAATTATTTGATTTGAAAGATATTGGAGCAAGCTTAAGCCACAGCCCATGGATGCAAATAGTTTATAACGAGTATTTGTCTAAATTATGAAGTTTAAAAATATTATTTTTGATTGGTCCGGGGTGATAAAAGATGCTTTGAATGCCCATGTATGGGTGGTGAACGAAATGATGGAGAGATTGGGGAAAAAGAAATTATCTTTTAATGAATTGAAGGAAAATTGGGAACAGCCATATTTGAATTTTTGGAGGAAATATTGTCCGGAGTTGACATTGGCTGAGGAGCAAAAAATTTATTATGAAGTTATTGGGAGCAAAGATTGCCCGAAATCGGATTCTTGCCTTGGAGTCATAGATTTTATTAAAAAATTAAATATAAAAAAGGTCCGCATGTCAGTGGTAAGTTCTGATCCCACCGAAAGGCTTCTGCAAGAAATAAAAGGGTTTGGTTTGGAAAATATTTTTGATGAGGTAATTACTAACGCGCACGATAAATCCGAAGGAGTGAATGAGTTGATTAAAAAATATGATTTCAATCCTGAAGAAACGGTTTTTATCGGCGATAGCAACCACGAAGTTGAAGTTGGAAAAGAGGCGGGAATAAAAACAATTGCTGTAACGTGGGGGTTTTGCACTGAAGAAAAACTAAAATCAACTGATCCTGATTATTTGGTGCATAATATTAAAGAATTAGAAGAAATTTTATTATGAAAACGGGTAAATTTTTCGTTTTTGAGGGCATAGACGGATGTGGGAAGTCAACGCAAACAAAATTACTGGCTGAATATTATAAACAGAAAGGTTTTGAAGTTGAGAAGATTGACTTCCCTCAACATGGGGAGAGGTCGTCAGCTATGGTTGATGATTACTTAAATGGGAAATATGGAACATCGGAAGAGGTTGGGCCTAAAATTGCTTCTGTTTTTTATGCGACCGATAGATATGACGCAAGCCTAAAAATAAAAAAGTGGCTTGATGAGGGAAAGATTGTAATATCGGATAGATATTTGGTTTCTAATATCGGGCACCAGGGAGGGAAGATCAAAGATAAGGAAGAATGGAAGAAGTATGTAAACTGGCTTTATGATTTAGAGTACGGAATTTTTAAAATTCCCAAACCGGATTTTACGTTTATATTAAAAACTTCCGTTGAATCCTCGATGAAGCTTTCAAATAGTATAACCGATGGGGAAAAACAGCAAAGAAGGATCAGTTATTTAGGCGACGATAAAAAACAGGATATCCACGAAAAAAATAACAGCCATTTGGAAAATGCTTTAAACTCCTATTTGATGGCAGCTAAGGAATTCCCAAATGATTTTGAAGTCATAGAGTGCTTGGAGAAAGAAGAATTATTATCAGCAGAAACTATAAATAATAGGATTATTAAAATAATTGAAGAAAACAATAAACACATGCCAGCAGAAAGAAGAATTTATACGTTGCCAAATAATTTAATGCCGGAGGTAAAAGCGGTGACTTTTGCTAAGTGCTCAAGGTCCGCTGAGCCTTTTGATAAAATTGCCGCCGAACTAACAGACGAAAAATCAGCGGAGTTTCATGAAAAATGGGTAGTGGGGTTTGGGCACTCGTCTATTGCCGAACACGCCGTAATCTCGCTGGCAGTTGAAAATGTTTCCAATATAGCCACAAAAGTTATAGAAGATTGTAGGCTTGCTTCATTTACTGAAAAATCTTCCAGATATCAGATTTTTAATAAAGATAAGTTATATATGCCAGAGAATGTGATGAACTCTGAGTTGAGAGAAATTTATCTGGACGCGGTTAATTCTTTAATGGACGCTTATGAAGAAATGACCGCGCCCATGATGGATTTTGTTAGGCAAAAATATCCGAGACCTGATGATCAAGACGAAAAGTTGTACAATATGGTTTCTAAGGCAAGAGCTTGCGATAATTTAAGATATTTGTTGCCTACGGCTGTTTTGACAAACCTGGGCATGACAATAAACACGAGAGAGTTAGAGCACCTTATAAAAAAGTTATTGTCGCATCCGCTAAAAGAAATGCAGGATATTGGAGCTGAGATGAAAGAAAAGGCAATGGAGGCTGTCCCTACTCTGTTAAAATTTGCTAATAAAAACAATTATATAATTGAAACTAAAAAACAGTTAAAAAATATTGCCGATTGGGAATTGGGTAGGCAGGCGGGAAATAATCAGGCGGTTACAATTGTAGATTACGATACCGACGCAATAAATAAGCTCATCGCCGGGATACTTTATCCGTATTCTGATTTATCTTACGAAGAAATCGCCAAAAAAGTGAGTAATATTTCAGATGAGAAAAAAGAAAAAATAATTGATGAAACGCTGAAAAGAAGAGAGAAGTTTGACCAACCGTTAAGGGAGTTAGAGCATATTTATTATACATTCGATATTTTATTGGATTACGGAGCATTCCGAGATGTACAGCGTCATAGAATGTGTACGCAATCTAACCAGCCCGTAACAGTTGTACACGGATATGACTTGCCCCCGGAAATTAGGGAGATGGGATTTTCTGCCCAAGGCGGACCAGCCTCGGGCTGGGAGGAAAAGTTTAAGGCAGTGGTAGAAAAGTCAGTTGAGGCTTATAATAGAATATATGAGAAGTTTCCGGAAGAGGCGCAGTATGTTGTGCCCCTGTGTTTTAGAAAAAGAGTGTTGATAACTTGGAATTTAAGAGAGTTGCATCATTTTATTTCTTTAAGATCCGGTAAAAAAGGGCACGCTTCTTACAGAAGAATCGCCCAGCAGTGCTGGAGGGAATTAAATAAAGTTCAGCCCTTGCTTGCAAAATATATAAGAGTTGATATGGACGAAATGAATGTTTCCTGGGCGGCCTCACTAGAAAACAAAGATTTTTATTATAATCCATACGAAGCCAGACAGAACAAAAAATAAATTTATGAGTTATAAGCCCACAATAGGATTAGAAATACATGCTGAGCTTAAGACGCAAAGCAAAATGTTTTGTTCGTGTAAAAATGATCCGGATGAGCGACGGCCCAATTATAATATTTGTCCTATTTGTACTGCGCAACCGGGAAGTTTGCCAGTAGCCAACGAGGAAGCGGTAAAAAAAGTTATAAAAACTGGGTTGGCTTTAAGTTGTAAAATTGCCGAAGATTCAAAATTTGATAGAAAAAATTATTTTTATCCGGATTTGCCTAAAGGATACCAAATTTCCCAATATGACCAACCATTATGTGAGGGTGGGTATTTAGAGATTGGTGGGCGAAAGATAGGAATAACCAGAATTCACTTAGAGGAAGACACGGGGAGTTTAATGCATCCAGAAGGAGCCGATTACTCGCTTATTAACCTAAATAGAGCGGGGGTGCCTCTAATGGAGTTGGTCACAGAACCAGAGATAACATCAGGGAGAGAGGCTCGTGAGTTTGCACAGGAGTTGCAGTTAATTTTTAAATATTTAGGAGTTTCAGATGCTGACATGGAGAAGGGGCTAATGAGAGTTGAGGTGAATATAAGTATAAGTAAGAATGATAAATTGGGGACCAAGGTTGAAATTAAAAACCTTAATTCATTTAAGGTAGTAGAGAAGGCGGTTGATTTTGAGATTGCCCGCCAGGAAGAAGTTTTAAAATCGGGAGAAAAAGTTGTGCAGGAAACGCGCGGTTGGCACGATAAAAAAGAAATTACATTTTCGCAAAGAGAAAAAGAAGAGGCGCATGACTACAGGTATTTTTCTGAGCCGGACTTGCCTCCAATGCATTTTGATAAAGAATATATTATTAAAATAAAAACAACTATGCCAGAGTTACCAGAGCAAAAAAGAGAAAGACTTAAAAAAGAATTCGGCCTAGAAGGGGCCGACGTAGAATTTTTTATTACTAATAAAGACCTGAGCGAATATTATGAGAAAGTTGTTTCCGAATTTGAGGAGTGGACTCCTGAGAATGAGGAAGGCCAATCACATAAAAAGGTTTCGAAATTAATTGCCAACTATTTAATTTCAAACATACAAGGATTGTTGCAGGGAAAAGAGTTTGTAGAGAAAGAATTCAAAATTACTCCGGAAAATTTTGCAGAATTCATAAAGATGATTTATAAAAATGAAATTTCCAGTAAAGTTGCTAAAATGGTTCTACTGGAAATGTTTAATACGGGAGGCGATCCGTCAGATATTGTTGATGGAAATAATTGGAGACAAACGTCAGACGATGGCGAGTTAGAAAAAATAATAAAGGAAATTATTTTAAACAATCCAAAGGCCGTGGAAGACTTTAAGGCGGGCAAGAAAAATGCTGTCCAATTTCTGTCTGGTCAGGTTATGGCTAAAACCCGCGGAACGTCTAACCCCGAGAAGGTGCAAGAACTGCTAAAGAAGAATCTAGGGTAATATAAATTTGCAAAAAAAGAGGCTCGCAGAGTAGGACGCTCCGCGAGCCTTTTGTTTTATCGAAACCGTTGTTCTTGTTCGCGGTATTTGCGATGGAAAAGAATTGAAGGGCGGTTCCATACGCGGATAACCCACGCCAAGCCGAGTATGAGCAAGCCCACCAGGAAAAGGATGTTTGCCCCTGCGATATAGCTTATGACAATTAGGGAGATGCTTGTCGCAAGCAAAAAAATGGCGACCCAGTACATTAGACACGAGAAAGTCTTCTTTTTCATTGGAGTCCCTTTCGTTAATATGTCAAAAAGCAAAATCGGATGCGCTTACGTTGTTTATCCTATTTAACTCTAATATTGTTATTTTGTCAACAAAAATTTCTGGCACCATTTTTGGCTTTCACTGTAGTTTTGTACCCATAAAATGCGATTATCTCTCTTAAACCAGGTCATTTGTCTTTTGGCGTAGTGTTCTGATTCTATTTGAATATTATCTGACATTTTTTGGTAGGAGATCTTATTCTGTATATATTGTGCGACAAAGCGATATTCTAATCCAAACTCTTCAAGGCGTTTCCATGACACGCCAGATTTGTGAAGTTTTTTAACTTCATTTATCATCGCGTTGTTTTTTAGTCTTTTTATTAGCCGTTTATGTATTAAATTTTTTAATTCGTTTCGCGGTTTTTCAACACCTATTTGTAAAATATCCCAGCCTTTGGCTGGTCCGTCTCCGGCGGAAAATTGTTTAGAAGGTACTGGTTTACCGGTTTTTAGGACTATCTCCAGTGCACGTACTAGTCTTCTGGGGTTTTGGTTATCGATAGCCTTAGCACGTTCTGGATCTAATTTTTTCAATTTATCAAATAGTTGTTCTAGTGTTAATTTCTCAAGTTTCTTTCTTAGGTTCCAATCCGGTTTTACTTCGGGAATAATAATACCATCAACAATTGATTGTATATAAAAACCTGTTCCGCCAACCAGGAATGGAATGCGGTCTTTTTTTTGTATATTTCTAATGGTTTTTAACGCCAGTTTTTGGTATTGCGCCACAGAAAATCTTTTTCTCGGATTAGCCACATCCAGCAAATGATGGGGAATTCCTGCCATTTCTTTTTTTGTAACCTTGCCTGACCCGATATCCATTCCTTTATAAACCTGTCTTGAGTCAGCCGAAACCACCTCGCCGTTAAATTTCTTGGCTAACTTAATAGACAGTCCGGTTTTTCCGGAAGAAGTTGGACCCAAAATTACAATTAATTTATTATTTTTCCCACTAGCGACCATGGTAATGCTTTTGTTATTTTTACTTTAATAAATTTTCCGAGTAAATTTTGATCTAATTTTAGGCGGACGGTTTTGTAGTGTTTGTTTTTTCCTATCCAAGCACCTTTATCTTTTCCATCTATTAAAATGGTATTTATTTTTCCAATATATTTTTTATTATTTTCCAGCGCGGTTTGCCTTAAGATATCATTTAAAACTTTTTCTCTGCGTTTTTTCTCAATAATAGAAATGTCGTCCTTTAGCTTTCCGGCGGCGGTGCCAGCCCTTGGAGAGTATTTGTTTATATAAGCCATGTCATATTCTATATCGTGAAAAAGCTTTACGGTATTCTCAAATTGTTTTTCTGTTTCTCCGGGAAACCCAACTATTATGTCTGTAGACAAGCAAATACTGGGAATTTTCTTTCTTAATTTTTTAATTTTATTTTTGTATTCTGCAACCGTATAACGACGATTCATCGATTTTAAAATTTTATCGTCACCAGATTGGATTGGAAGATTTAAGTACGGGGTTACCTTTTTGCAACCTGCCATAGCGTCTATGACCTTGTCATTGAAATCTTTTGGGTGAGAAGAGGTGAAGCGTATCCAAAAATTACCGGGAACATCGTTTATCATTTTCAGTAGTTTTGGAAAAGTAGTTTTTTTGTCCTTATAGCTGTTAACGTTTTGGCCAAGCAACCAAATTTCCCTTGCCCCGCGAAGTCTCGACGAAGTGGGGTTTGTCAGCCTTTTTATCTCTTGTACGATATCTTGCGCGGGTCTCGAGATTTCGCGACCTCTGGCGTATGGGACAACGCAGTACGCGCAGAAATTATTGCAGCCCGTCATTATGGGCACACTGGCTGAAAATTTTGATGAATATTTTGGAGTAATATCTAAATAATTTTTATCGTTTTTAAAACTATTTTTTTTCTTTAATATTGCCGGTATTTTTTTTATGTCTCTTATATCTACAACATAATCAAAATCTTCGACAAAAAATTTTCGGTCTTTTTTTAAGACGCATCCGGTTAAAACAGTTTTTAGCGCCGGTTTTTTCTTTTTTATTTCTTCAAATTTTTGAGCAAGTCCACGTATCCGGTCGACAGCAGATTGCCTTATCGAGCACATTACAACAACAATTAAATCCGCTTGGCTGGCGTTAGATGTTTTTTTATATTTTGCAGACTCTAAAACAGCGGAAACTCTTTCTGAGTCGCTTATGTTCATTTGGCATCCGTAAACAATAATATGGTATTTCATCTTGGTAATAATACAACTAAAAAACTGCCTTTTCAACTTTTCACTCATGTAAAATGGGTAAAGAGTCAAGCAGTTTTTTACAGATTTTAGCGGATTTCTTCTTTTTTATCTTTTACAGCCCACTATGTATTTTCTATATGAAGGGTGCAAGCTCATTTACAATTCACAGACAGCGGTGTGGTGGTTTTGTTGTACTAGTTAGCGGATTTCCTCTTTTTTATCTTTTACAGCCCACTATGTATTTTCTATATGAAGGGTGCAAGCTCATTTACAATTCACAGACAGCGGTGTGGTGGTTTTGTTGTACTAGTTAGCGGATTTCTTCTTTTTTATCTTTTAGGAAAAATCTCCAGTTTTCGAGGAATTCAATAAATATCGCAAAAGGTACATCGATTAAGGCATTAAAGAAGGCGGCTATGGCATTATATCGTTTCCATTTATTAGACAACCATCGTCCTGTAGCGGCAACGGGCAAGGAGAACATGTCAACTAAGAATCCCAGAAATCCTTCTTTTCTTTCTTTGACGGTTAACTCTTGCGCCTTTTTTCTAACCGCTATTCCTGCAAAAGTAACTAAGGCAACAAACATTACGTTTAAGAAAATAGAGGTTACCGGGAAATTAGCTTCCATAAAAATCCAAATTATAAAACCAAAAGAGACAACTGCTCCCGCAAAGTAGGTTAAACCGATTATGGTATTGATTGCCAAGCCTCTTTTCCTTGAGGGTTTTATTGTGTAGGTATCTATTTTTTGGGACTTGTATACGATTTTCATCGATTCCATCACCACAACCCCCAGATTGTCTTTCGGCGGAGGCTTTACGGTTAGTATAAATAGAAGCATTAAAAATGTTGGACCCAAAATATCAACTAATACAGTAAGAACAGGAGATGTGCTGAAAGACCCATAAATCCATGTGGCTATCGGCCATTCTAGTACGGCGATTGAAAGGGCGTTGCCGAGTAGAACGGAGAGAGTAGTGTACATGGCTGCGCGATAAAGTCTTTTTTTCAACGTAGACAGCCTTTTTTTATAAGCGCCCCTGACCATGCTTTCAAGGTTTTCAGCTTTAGAAATTTTTTCTAAAACTTCGGCAGGGTTTTCTTCTGTTAATATATCTCCTAATAAAATATAGGGGGTATCGTATTTTTCGCAGATAGTGTAAAATTTTCCTGCTAACGGATGAGATAAGCTTTTTTCAATATCATCCCATATTTGATATATGTTTTTAGCAATTTCCGCCAGAAATTCCGAAGATGCAGTACTCCATTGAGGGTATCTGTATTTTAAAAGATTATAAATAATAATTGGATGGTCTAATTTAAAAAGAGCTTGTTGCACAGCAATATAAATCTGGGTATTTATTTCTTTTTTCTTATCATCGTTATTTATGGCTATGGGGGATTTGTTAACAACAGAAATTCTCTCCTTCATTAACTCGAACATGTAATTTATCAGAGATGTTTCTCTTATTGCCAAGCAGAGAGTTTCTTCTATCTCACACGCGGCAATTTCCAGTAGCCAATTATAAAGTTGTAGTTCTTCGCGTTTGTTTTTTGTTGGCGGTTTATTCTTTAGAATAAAAATATATTTATTAAGCACTTTTTGTACGTCGCCGATTTTAGACTCAGGGATAAAGTCGTTAGGGAAGTGTCCGCCACGGATTAATTCTAAAACCAGGTGTTCGGCGATCTGTGTTTCCGCAGAAAAATTATTTATTTGCCACTCCAAGAACCTTCTCTTCAACTTCCTTATAATCATTGCTCTTCGCATTAAATGCTCTTCTTTCCAATCAATAACTATTCTTATCTTTTCGTAAAAAGAAGCAATATTAGAGGCAACTTCGTCGACATGAATAGTAGCGGTCCCTTGCTTGGGCTGATCTTGTTGGTGCGCAAGATTGTATTTCGATATTAATTTTTTTGTTGCTTCGGAAAGTTCTTGTGTTGGCATATTTTTATTCTACTTTTTATTTTTGATTTCTTCTTTTATTTTACCAATAAATTGATCCAATTGCATTTGTCCAAGGTCGCCTTTTGATCTTTGTCTTACGGCCACTGCATTTACGGAAATTTCTTTATCTCCCACAATCAAAAGATAGGGGATTTTTTGCATTTCAGCTTCGCGTATTTTTTTACCAAGGGTTCCTTCTTTCATCACTTGAACCCTGACATTATTTTCTATCAGTTGATTTTTAACTTTTTCTGCATAATCAAGATGATTTTCTCCAATTGGCAAGACAACGGCTTGTATCGGCGCCAACCACAAAGGAAATGCGCCGGCAAAATGTTCTATGGCTAAAGCTAAAAATCTTTCGTAAGATCCCAGTATTGCGCGATGAACCATCACAGGACTTTTTTCAGAGCCGTCCTTGTCTGTATATGTTAAATTAAATCTTTTTGGAGTCGCAAAATCAATCTGCACCGTTGGTATTTGAATTTCTTTTCCGATAGCATCTCTAAACATGAAATCCAGTTTCGGCCCGTATAGGGCAGCTTCTCCCGGGCATTTTTTGGCGTTTAAACCCATTTCGTTTGAAACCTCCTGCAGAATTTTTTCGCACAAATCCCAGTCCTTCTTTTCACCGATGTATTGGCTGAAATCCTTTCCTCTCGTTGATAAAGAAACCCAGTGGTTGCCCCAAAGGCCCATTGAAGTATAAAAATCTTTTATTATATTCACCAAAGTTTTTATTTCGTCTTTTACCTGCTCACGTGTGCAGAATGTATGGCCATCTTCTACGGTGATTGCATAAACCCTGTTAAGTCCGCCAACTTCGCCCGGTTTTTCGGCTCGGTATTGCTTGTCAGATTCCATATATCTTATCGGCAAATCGCGATATGACCTTGGTTTTGAGGCGTATATTTGTGTATGGTGCGGACATTGTACTGGCTTTAAAACAAATTTGTGTCCCTTTGGCGAAGAAACTCGGAATAGTTCGTCGTTGAATTTTTTTGCGTGGCCCGAAGTTTCAAAAAGATCTATTTTTGCTAAAGAAGGAGCAGAAACTTTTTCAAAGCCGTAATTCCTGCAAATTCTTTCAACTTCTTTTTGTAGTTCTTCTTTAATCGCAACGCCCTTTGCGGTGTAAAGGGGGAGTCCGGGGCCAACAAGATCAGAAAAACAGAATAGATCTAATTCTTTTCCAAGCTTTCTGTGGTCGCGTTTTTCAGCTTCCTCTAACATTTTTAAATAATCTTGCAGTTCTTTTTCTGTTTCAAAAGCTAAGCCGTAAATGCGGGTTAGCATTTTATTTTTTTCATCTCCTTTCCAATAGGCTCCTGCAACCTTTGTCAGCTTAAAAGTATTCGGCAAAATTTCTTTTGTAGATTTTATATGTGGCCCTTTGCACAAATCTACAAACTCGCCGGTTTGGAAAATAGAAACCGTGTCTCCGGGCAAATCTTTTATAAGTTCTAATTTATATGGCTGAACGGCAAACAGTTTTTTGGCAACTCTTTTTGTAATATTCTTTTTCTCAAATTTTAGTTTTTGCGAAATCAGCTCTTTCATTTTTGCTTCAATTTCTACTAAATCTTTTTCCTCAAGTGGTTTTTGCAATTGAAAATCGTAATAAAACCCGTTATCAATTGCGGGTCCCATTCCTAATTTTGTTTTAGGATATAACTCTAAAATCGCGCCAGCTAAAATATGCGCTAAAGAATGTCTAATTTTTTCAATATTTTCCATAGTTATTATTGGTGTTTATATATTTGATAATTCTATCATCTTTGGCCTTCAGGGTAAATAGAGAGGATCTTGTTGACAAATAACGTAAAATATATAATTATTATAACAGTGTGCGATGGAACGTCCTTCGCTGTTCGAATTTTTTTGTAGAGGAGAAGCGCTATGGCCAACAACATACCAAAAATGGCCGGCAAGTTCCAGGCGTGGAAGTTTGTTGTAAATGTGGCACCAGAAAATCTGGAGGCCACACTAAGGCACTGTGTGGACATGGGGCTCGAACCAAACAGGAAGGTTTGTGCCGCTCCAGGTGGCCTTATCACTTTTACCTGCCTTTGCCCGCGCAACGCCGACACTGGTGTTTTTGGGCAGACGTTCCAGGCATTCAAGAGGCAAATGGAGGATTGTGGTGCAACGGTGAGTGCATCCAGCACATCGGCTTGCCTAATTTGCCCATTGCCCGGCGAAGAATAATCCTACAAAGAATCCATATTCATACCCGACAAGTCGAAAGATTTGTCGGGCTTTTTTGCATAAATTAAACGGCTCATACTAGGCAGAGTCTAGCATGAGCCGTTTGGCAAGATTAGGGTTATATTTCAGATGGTCTTAGTATCTCTTGCGCGTCATCGGCGACAATTTTTATTTCTCCGTTGCGGTCGTCAACACGGCCGGCAACAAAAATAATTTTATTTTCTTGCAGGGCGCGAGGGTTTCTTTCCAAAAGATTTGGGAAAATTACGACTTCCATTTTTCCCGACAAATCTTCCAGCTTCATAAACAGCATCGGCTTTCCGCTTTTTGTGATAATTTTTTTAATAGAAGAAACCAATCCTCCCAAAATTACTTTTTTATCCACAAAACTAACGTCGATTTTAGAAATAGGAGTTGTGCGCGTTTCAAAAAGTTTTTTAAATCCGTTTAAGGGGTGCGAGCTTACGTAAAGGCCCAAAAGTTCTTTTTCCCATCCAAGTTTTTCAAAATCTGTTGCGGGCGTGGCGGGCTCTAATTTTATAGTGTGGTTTATTTCAACTTTTGTATTTGCAAAAAGTCCTATTTGATTTGCGTTTTCGTTCTTGTTATTTTCTCTTGCGATTTCAAGCATTCTTTCTAAGTTTTGCAAAAGCTTATTTCTTTCATCAAACTGGTCAAAAGCGCCGGCTTTTATTAAAGCCTCCATTGATTTTTTATTAAGGTCTTTGGATTTTACGCGGTAAATGAAATCTCCGATTGATTGAAATTCTCCTCCTATTTTTCTTTCTTCAACAATTGCGTCAATTATATTTATTCCCACATTTTTAATCGCCAGTAATCCAAACCTTATCTGATTTTTCTCCGGAACAACGGTAAAGTTTTTTAAAGATTCATTTATGTTCGGAGCCAAAACTTCGACACTCATTTTTTTGCACTCATCAATCAAGAATGCAATTCTCTCAACGTCTGCTCTTTCTGAAGTTAGAACAGACGCCATGAATTCAACGGGGTAGTGGGCTTTTAAATAAGCTGTTTGATAGGCGATTGTGGCGTAAGCTGCCGAATGGGATTTGTTGAAACCATATTGTGCAAATGGCAGAATCCATTGCCAAAGTTCTTCGGCGACTTTTTTTGAGGCTCCGTTTTCGATTGCTCCGTTTATAAACTTTGTTTCCTGCGCGTCCAAAAGATCTTTAATTTTTTTACCAACAGCCTTTCTTAAAACGTCAGCTTCTCCCAAAGTAAAGCCGCAAACTTCTTGCGCGATTTTCATCAATTGTTCTTGGTAAACGCAAATTCCGTAAGTGTCTTTTAAAATAGGTTCAAGTTTTGGATGCAAATATTCTATTGTTTGGTTGCCTTGTTTTCTTTCAATATAGTCGGGGATAAATTGCATTGGGCCCGGGCGGTATAAGGCAACCATGGCGGTGATGTCGTCGAACTTGCTGGGCCTTAACTCTTTTAAATATCTTTTCATTCCGTCCGATTCCAACTGGAATACGCTAGTGGTCAGGGCTTGCTGTAAAAGTTCAAAAGTTTTTTCATCGTCATCGGGAATTTTATCCAAATCAATTTTTAATTGATTGTGCAAAACATATATTCTGGCCAAGGTGTCTTCTATTATAGTAAGGTTTTTTAATCCCAAGAAATCCATTTTTAAAAGTCCTAAATCTTCAATGCTATGTCCTTCAAATTGTGTAATAACTGCGGTTTCGCTGTCTT
>CAZMKW010000004.1:0-42647 GCA_964567205.1 uncultured Candidatus Saccharibacteria bacterium
AAGCTCAACTTGCCTTGCTTTAAAGAACAATCCGTCGAAACAATCACTCCCGTGAATGTAACTCGCGGCTAACCTCTCGTTCAACGTCTCTTTTTTTAATTTTATCCTTTTTGTTATATTTCTTCTTTCCTTTGGCTAACCCGAATTCAAGCTTGATTCTACCACTGTTGTCATAAATTTTCAAGGGTATCAGCGAAAACCCCTTAGTTTTTGTCTTTCCTATCAAATAATCTATCTCCTTTTTGTTCAAAAGTAGTTTTCTTGGTCTCTCGTCATTATAGTCGGCTCCCGCGTTATTTGGCTGGTATGGGGGCATTTTTACGCCCACTAGAAACGGTTCTCCGCTTGCAAGGCTAATATATGAGCTAGATAAATTAATATGCCCGGTTCTTATTGATTTTACCTCTTGCCCAAACAAAACTAGCCCTGCCTCAAACTTCTCCAGGACCTCATAATCAAACCCAGCCTTTTTGTTTTCCGAATAAACTTTCATATTTATATATTAGCACGGAAATTTATGATTGACAAGCATCTTTATGTGTGATATAAGGATTAAATAATTCCTAATCGGTATGATTGGGTGGTCACTATGGCAACGGGTCAGATGGATTCCCAAAATCTATCACGTTCTTTTAAAGGAGTGTCGGTATGGCACGCTACAAAATTAAAACTGGAAAGGGTCCTGGTAAGTGGGAGATATTGAGGGCAATTGCCGATTTTGAACCTATCAGCTTTACGTTGATTTGCGAGAGGCGCAAGCCTATTTACTTTGAGATCTCTGTTATGGTGTTTTCTTTGAGTTTCGCGCCCGAGGTATTCCAATTTGAGGCTATGCTTGCAGACGCCCTTGCAGACCCTCGCTGCGGGCGCAACTCGTGGGACATTACAGGATGCCTCTGTGATAGGGAAGGAAGTGCATTAGCGAGGAAGGGGGAGGCAATTCCGGAGTTACATATTATTTACAGTACTCGAACCCGTGATGGATCGGTCGAAAGCGAAGTGGAGTTGATAAAGTTTTAAGCTCGTGCCCCGATGGGATTTTTTCGGAAATCCGTCGGGGCTCTTTTTTTGTTCTAAAACCAACGGGTCAACGGCGTTGACCCGTTCAAATAAATAGAGCCAAAGCTTTTCAGCTTTGGCTCTTTACGTCGGGGGTCGGTTGAGGATTCATGCTACCGCGGTGAGTTGGCGAGAGGCGACGCTCCATGCGTTTGCACGCCTCCGTAGCTCTTCGGCGGTTTTGCGGTCGCCACCTTTCTCGACGGCACTTGCCGCATCGAGCAGGTTGGCCATCTTGGTGGCCGCTACGGCACGCCCTAAAAACCCGTGCCTCGTTGAAACCTCGTCCGCCTCTACGATTTTTCCAGCGATTACTGTTAGCATATACGACTCCTTTCGTATTTTGTGGTGAATTTCCTTTAACCTACCCCGGATAAAGAAGCATCACCAACATATCTTTATCATACCATATATTAATACCATTGTCAATAGTAGGGCCTCTAAAATCCCCTTTCCTTTTACAGCTAAATGGTTTAGAATAAATAATAAATTATGCAAAAAGAAACCATTATAATTTCATTGGGTGGGTCGCTAGTCACGCCAGACAGTATTGATTTAGGATTTTTGAAAAATTTTCAGCGTTCTATAAAAAAATATTTAGGTAAAAACCCTTCGGCAGGCTCAGGGTTTAAATTTTTTATTTTAGTGGGCGGGGGAAAAACAGCCAGGGTTTACCAAAACGCACTTTTAGAATTTGGCGCAAAAAATAGCGACAGAGACTGGATGGGTATTAACATCACAAGGTTAAACGCGGAAATTATAAAGCAGATGTTCTTGCAGAACTGTTATCCAAAAATTATTACAGATCCTAATAAAAAAGTGAAAACCAATAAAGATATTATTGTGGGGGCCGGCTGGAAGCCCGGCTGGTCAACTGATTACGATGCTGTTTTGATAGCAAAAAATTATAATATAAAAACAATAATCAACATCACAAATGTTGATTATGTGTACGACAAAAATCCTAATGAATTTGCTGATGCCAAGCCGCTCAAAGAAATTGATTGGAAAAATTTTCAGCGCATAGTGGGCGACAAGTGGAGCCCCGGGCTGTCTATGCCCTTTGACCCCAGAGCCACCAAATTGGCCGCATCTTTAAAATTAAAAGTTGTAATAATGAACGGCAAAAGCTTAGACAGGCTCGAAGCTTTTTTAAATAATAAGCCGTTTATAGGTACAATTATTAATTAAAAATTATTATTAAAATTAATAAAAAATATGAGTAAAAACATAGTAATTATCATCGGAATTCTAATATTAATCATAATTTCAAGTTCTTATTTTATTATGAAAAATACACAAACAACAACACCAACTGGAGCATCAAACGAAGATGCAGGACAAGCAATTACTCTAAAACCGACAGAGATCGCGACGGTGGACGACTTGATTATTACCCATAAGGGCGGCGGACATAAAATATTAATGGATGGAGGAGATTTACAATACGCCGTTTTCGAATTAAAGATAAAAGGAACAGATAAGGTGGAAGAATTTTCTACGGCTGCCATACGCGACACAAACCAAATGTCTTGGAACGGATACTTAATAAAGATAGAAAAAATAGTGGGAGATGGCGATTTGGTGACCCTTTCTGTAACTAAGGAATAAAGTAAGATTTTTATTTGTCCGGTCTTTGCAAATGAAAGAAGAAATAAAAAAAATAATAAAAAAAGCCATAAGTCCCGAGGACGCGGATTTTTCAGTTGAAGTTTCAGATGATAAAAATCACGGAGACTGTTCAACTAATGTTGCCTTGATTTTGGCAGGGAAATTAGGTAAAAACCCGCGGGAAGTTGCCGAAGAAATAAAAAGCAAAATAAAATCGGGCTTGTTTTCTAAGATAGAAATCGCCGGCCCCGGGTTTATCAATTTTTTTATTTCAGGTAAAGTTTTTATCGATAACTTAAAAAGTATAGATAGAAATTATGGTAGGGGCGAGGCGCTGAAAAATAAAAAAATAATTATTGATTATACAGACCCAAACATTTTGAAAGAGTTCCATATCGGGCATTTAATGAGCAATGCAATTGGCGAGTCCCTTTCCCGCATTTTTGAATTTCAGGGGGCTAAAGTAAAAAGAGTTTGTTATCAATCGGATGTAGGTATTGGCGTGGCAAAAGCGGGCTGGGGCATATTGCAGAACAAAGATAACTTTCCGAAAGACAGCTCTCCGCTTTCAGAAAGGATAAAATTTTTAGCAGATGCTTATGTTTTAGGATCGGGAAAATACGAGACTGACGAAAATGCGAAAAGAGAAATTATTATTTTAAATAAAAAAATTTTTGATAGGTCAGATAAGGAAGTGAACAAGATTTATGATCAAGGGAAAAAATGGTCATTGGAGCATTTTGGAGAAATTTATAAAAAGCTTGGTACAAAGTTTGATTACTTTATTTTAGAAAGCCAGGTTACGGAATTGGGAAAAAAAATAGTTGGAAAAGGATTAGAAGATGGAATTTTTGAGAAGGGCGGCAATGGGGCAACTATTTTTAAGGGTGAAAAGTATGGGTTGCATACAAGGGTTTTTATAAACTCCGAGGGATTACCTACTTATGAGGCAAAAGATTTGGGCCTGGCCGAGCTTAAATACAAAAAATACGCTTATGACGAATCTTTGATTGTGACCGGGAATGAAGTCAACGATTATTTTAAAGTAATGCTTTGTGCAATGGATAAAATAAATCCTAAGCTTGCAGAAAAAACAAAACACATTGGGCACGGGATGTTGCGCTTGCCTGAGGGGAAAATGTCTTCTAGGACGGGAATTGTTATAACGGGCGAAGCATTAATTGAAAGAGTTGGGGATTTGGTAAAAGAAAAAGTTAAGAGTAGGGATTTATCGGAGAAAGAAAAAAAAGAAATCGTGGAAGGTGTAGCGGTGGGGGCAATAAAATATTCGATTTTAAAACAATCAATCGGTTCTGACATTATTTATGACTTTGAAAAATCAATATCTTTTGAGGGAGACTCTGGCCCATATTTGCAATATAGTTATGCCCGGGCGCAATCTGTTTTAAGAAAAGCTACGGTAGAGAAAATAAAACCGGCTTTCAAAAAAATACCAACTGAAATTACTGAATTGGAAAAAACGCTACATCGTTTTCCGGAAATAGTTTTGCAAACTCAAGAAAACCTTGAGCCACACTGTTTGGTTTTATATCTTACCCAGCTTGCAGGAATATTTAATGGTTATTATTCCAAAAATAAAATTGTGGATAAAAAGGATGAATTTTCTCCTTATAAACTTGCCTTAACGAGCGCGTTTGCGATTATTATGAAAAACGGAATGTTGATGTTGGCGATTGACCCACTAAAAAAAATGTGAATTTAGCGTAGTTTAAATTCATCCTGAGCTTGTCGAAGGATAAATTATTATGAAATTGAATAATAAATATTATGTGTTGCGACACGGGGAAGCAGTATCAAATGTAAAAGATATTGTTTCGTGTTGGCCGGAAAAGTTTAATAATCCCCTAACAGAAAAAGGTGTTGCTAAAATTAACAGAGTAGCAAAACAGCTCGAGAAAAAAAAGATAGATTTTATTTTTCATTCTCCGCTATTAAGAACCACGCAAACTGCCGAAATTGTTGGAAAGCATCTAAAAATAAAAATAAGAAAAGATAAACGACTAAGGGAAATAGAGTTTGGAATCTTTAACGGTGGCTTAGAAACAGAATTTGTAAAATATTTTAGAAACAGAATAGAGAGGATAAAGCGAGAAGCCCCTAAAGGAGAAGATTATACAGATGTTTCAAAAAGAATGTGGGATTTTTTCCAAGAAATAAATAAAAAATATAAAGGCAAAAATATTTTGATAGTCAGCCACCAGGCTCCCCTTTTGCTTTTGATTGGTAAAATAAACGGAAATTCGATAGCCGAGAGTATGGACGGAATAGTTCGCGTAACGGGCGAAAGAAGAATTATTAAAGGACAACTAATAGAAGTTAATTAAAAGTATAATTTTGTATGGCATTTAATTTTCCAGAGGAAGAAAATAAGATACTAAAATTTTGGGAAGAAAAAAAGATTTTTGAAAAATCTTTAGAAAAAACCCTTCGACCGGCTCAGGGCAGGCGAAAGGATTTTGTGTTTTATGATGGTCCTCCGTTTGCCACAGGAACCCCGCATTACGGACATTTGTTACAAAGTGTAATTAAAGATGCAATTCCTCGTTACAAAACAATGCAGGGTTTTCATGTTGAGCGACAATGGGGCTGGGACTGTCATGGTTTGCCGATAGAAAATATTGTTGAAAAAAATCTTGCTACAAAATCTAAAAAAGATATTGTGGAAATGGGTGTAAAAAAATTTAATGACCTTTGCCGAGATCAAATTTTTACGTTTATACATGAGTGGGAAGCAATAATTCCGCGTTTTGGCAGGTGGGTAGACATGAAAAACCCTTACCGAACAATGGATTTTGAATACATGGAAAAGGAATGGTGGGCATTTAAAGAATTATATAAAAAGGGGTTAATATACGAAGACTATAGAAGTATGCACATTTGCCCAAGGTGCGAAACTACTTTAAGCCAAGGGGAGGTTGCAGATGGATATAAAGATGTAAAAGATTTATCAGCAACGGTTGAGTTTAGGCTTGTCGATAATCCGAACACGTCATTTTTGGCATGGACAACAACGCCGTGGACGCTTCCTGGAAATGTAGCACTTGCAGTTGGGGCGAATATTGAGTATGTAACAATTGAAAAAAGGGATCAAGGAACAGACAATGTCGTTAGATTTATTTTAGCTAAAGACCAAATTGAAAAAATATTCGCCGGCCAAGAATTTAGGGTTGTGGAAACCCAAAAAGGGTCTTTGTTAACTGGCTTGGAATATGAGCCGTTGTTTGATAATTATATTAAAGATGAAAATTTAAAAAATAGGGAAAATGGCTGGAAGATTTATATCGCTGATTTTATAAACACAGAAGATGGCACAGGAATTGTTCATATCGCCCCTGCTTTTGGAGCGGACGACATGGCGCTTGGAAAGAAAGAAAACTTGCCATTTGTTCAACACGTAAAAATGGACGGTACATTTAAAGAAGAAATGGGAGAATTTGCCGGGTTAGATTTAAAGCCGAGAGCAAAAGATAAACCCGAAGAAATTCGCGAAGCAGATCTTAAAGTAGTTAAGTTTTTAGAAGAAAAAGGCCTATTATTCTCCTCTGAGAAATATGCTCACTCTTACCCGCATTGTTGGAGATGCGACACTGCTTTATTGAATTATGCTACAAGTTCCTGGTTTGTGGCTGTAGAAAAAATAAAACCTAAGCTATTAAAGACTGCCAAAAAAATAAACTGGTCGCCGGCCCATATAAAAGAAGGAAGATTTGGCCAGTGGTTAGAAGGGGCAAGAGATTGGTCTATATCCCGACAGCGTTTTTGGGCAAACACTATTCCTGTGTGGAGGTGCGAGAAATGTAAAAAAGAAATAGTCTTTGGATCAGCCACAGAACTTGAAAAAGCAAGCGGAATAAAGGTTACTGATTTGCATAAAGATATTGTTGACGAGGTTGTTTTTGAATGCGGTTGTGGTGGCAAAATGCAACGCGTGCCGGACGTTTTAGACACTTGGTTTGATTCGGGGTCTGTGCCTTTTGCCACACAGAGGCCCATTCCTGCGGACTTTATCGGAGAAGCGCAAGATCAAACGCGTGCATGGTTTTATTATCAGCACGTGTTGGTTGGGGCTCTGTTTGGCGCGGAGGCGTTTAGGCACTGCATTGTAACTGGAATTGTGTTGTCTGAAGACGGAAAAAAGATGTCTAAAAAATTAAAAAATTACCCGGATCCTTCAGAGGTTATAGAAAAATATGGCGCAGATGCAATGCGGTTTTATATGTTAAGTTCTCCCGTAGTTCAGGCCGAGAGTCTTTCATTTTCTGAAAAAGGAGTTGATGAGATCGCAAAGAAAAATATTGGCAGACTGTATAATGTGCTTGCTTTTTATCAACTTTATCAAGACGGCACACCAGCTGGTGATGCAAGTAAAAACATATTAGATGCATGGATATTATCTCGTTTAAACAAATTGATAGAAGTTATTACAAATGGTTATGAAAATTATCGTGTTGATTTGGCAACCCGTCCGCTTACAGATTTTATTGATGAGTTGTCGGTTTGGTATTTAAGGCGTAGCAGGGAGAGGTTTAAAGAAGAAGGAAGTAAAGACGGAAAAGATGGGGTTGCCACGTTACGATATGTCTTACGCCAACTTTCTATTCTAATGGCTCCAGCTATGCCGTTTTTCGCCGAATATGTATTTGGCGCGGTTCGTGAAGATAACGAAGAGGAAAGTGTACACCTTCTTTCGTGGCCGAAGTACAATAAAAAACTTATAGACAGGGATCTGGAAGAAAAGATGGAAGAGGTTAGAACAATTGTGAATTTAGCTTTAGCGGAAAGAATGGCAAGGGGAATAAAAGTAAAACAGCCACTCGCTTCGCTCAAAATCCAAAATCTAAAATCTAAAATCCAAAACCACGGCGAATTGCTGGAATTGATCAAAGACGAGGTAAACGTAAAGAATATTATTTTTGATGATAAAATCGAAAAAGAAGTTGAATTAGACACAACGCTGACTGAAGAGCTGAAAGAAGAAGGAATTATTAGAGAAATAATAAGACAGGTTCAAGCAGAAAGAAAAGAACAGAATATGATTCCCCAAGATAGAATTTCTGCAGAATTATTTTTATCCAAAAAAGAAAAAATAATAGCAGAAAAAAATAAAGAGCTTTTATTAAAAGAATTTCGAGCGGATGCAATCAAAATAGAAGAGTACGATAATGGGGGTGGCGGGCGCTTAATAAAAATAAAACACGCCGGATAATGGAAGTCGATCTGTATCTATTAAAAAATATCGATTTTACAAACACAGATACTTTAATATTTCTGTCTATTGTTTTTATCGTTGCCCTAATTATTTCTTCAGCTCTTGTTATTGTTGTTTCAAAAATTATAAGAAAGGTAAAAAGAATAATTTTTGGCGTGCTCGGCGTAGACGCTAAAAAGCCAAAATTTAATCAAAAAAATACAGATTGGTTGCACAAAGACGATCCCCTAAAAAACATTGAGATTCCCGTAAAAAACATTACCGGTCCCGCACCCATGGGCGCGGTTAACGCCGGCGCAAAGAAGTCCGTGAATAATCTAGGATATAAAAAGGCAGAAATAACCCCCGCTAATCCGAAAGCCGCTAATAGCGCCACAACCGAGGGTCTCGATTTGGGGACATCTATTCAGGAACTTAAAAATGGCAAGGAATCTCCAGGAAATTCTGTTTCCAAAAACACAGACTCGTCTATTATGTTTAAGGGGCGGCCCGAGGTGTCCAAAATGAAGTTAGAATATGAGATGAAGTCAGACCCTAATCTTTGGAAAGCCTCAAAACAAGTAGGGCTTACATTAAACCGCGAAGAAAGAGCTAAGCTTATAAAAGAAACATTTTCATCGGCCTACGGTAGAAATATTTCTAAGTCAGACCTGAGATGGGGTATTAAAAAACTTAACCAAAAAATGTTGAGCGCGAAAGACCCAGCAGAACACGCAAAAATCAGAAAAGAGATAAACTTTTTTAAGAAAATTGGCGGGATACATTAATAAAATTTTAATGGCCTTAAAATATAAGACAAAGGGGCTCGTCTTTAAAAAAAAAGATATAAACGAGTCAGACAGGATTTTTTCGGTTTTCACCAATGATTTTGGTAGGCTGGATATATATGCCAAAGCAATAAGAAAAATTATTTCTAAATTAAGAAATGGAATTGACATCTTTTTTTTATCGGAAATAGAGTTTATACAAGGTAAAAATAAGAAAACTTTAACAGACGCGATTAAAATAAAAAAATTTGACAATATCAGCCAAGACTTAGAAAAAATTAAAACAGCCAACCGGATAGGGGAGGTTTTAGACAATTTTATAAAAGGCGAGGAAAAAGACGAAGGGCTATTTAATTTAATAAATGAAACATTTATTAAATTAAATAGCTTAAAACCTAAAAGTCAAAGCTCAAAATTATTGTATTATTATTTTTTGTGGAATATCCTTTCTATATTGGGATACCATTCTGAGGTTGGGATGTGCGCAAGTTGCCACGAGAAACTGACCCCATACAGCGTTTATTTTTCTGGCGAAGAAGGAGGCATCATCTGTGAAAAATGTTCGGGCGGTAAAAAATTTGCGCAAAAGATAAATTCTGATATTGTAAAGATATTGAGGATTATTTTGGTAAAAGACTGGCAGACGCTTTCTGTGTTAAAAATAGATCCTTCATCGCAAAAATTACTTGAAGAGGTCTCGGCCGGCTATTATTCGCATATTTTATCTGGCCATTCATTTAAAAATACTTCCAGCCAGATTTATTATTAACAATATTATAATTAAACAGGTCGTTTTCAGCGACCCTATATAAAATAAATATTATGCAGTTAGCCAACAAAAAAACATTTCTAATTTTGCTTGTGCTTGTTATTTTAGGATTCGTTGCTTTCTTCTATTATAGAGAGGGTTTATTTTCAAAAGAAATTTTAAGGCTTGAGATTTTGGGACCCAATACGGCCAAAATAGGAGACGAGATAGAGTACACGGTGCAATATAAAAATAATGGAAATTTTGTTTTGGAGAAAGCAAAACTTATTTTTGTTTTGCCCGACAACTCTTTAACCGAAGACGGTAAGGCAGTATTTACCAAAAATTTAGACGACATATATCCCGGCAATCAGGAATCTGTAAAATTTAAAGCGCGTCTTTTAGGCAACGATGGCGATTTAAAAACCGCCAAGGCCTCCCTATCCTATGTGCCAAAAAATATAACAGCCACCTATGAGTCCGATACCACATTTATCACCAAGATTGATTCAACCCCAATCACATTGGATTTTGACCTTCCAACTAAAGCCGAACAAGGAAAGGCTTTGCAGTTTTCTATAAACTATTTTTCAAACGTAGATTATCCTTTAGAAAACTTAAGTATAAAAATTGATCCGGTTCCCGGTTTTAGCATAACTTCTTCAGACCCGGCATCTTTAGACGATTTAGAATGGAAGCTTGCGACCCTAAACAAGGCTCAAGGAGGAAGGATTAATATAACGGGCAACGTTTCAGCTGACGCCAACCAGGGTATAACTTTTTCCGCTAAACTGGGAATGTGGCAAAATGGAAGCTTCGTTGTAATAAGGCAAAATAGCATCGAGGTGCAATCCATTAAACCATTATTATTTCTTTCTCAGCAGGTTAACGGGTCAGCTTCTTATATAGCTTCTCCGGGAGACACCCTTAATTATCAGATATTTTTTAGAAACATAGGGTCTACCCCTTTTGATAATTTATTTATGGTGGTAAAACTGGACAGCTCGGCCCTGGATATGTCTACGATTCAAGCCGGTGCGGGACAGGTTCAGCTCAACGATAATATGATTGCGTGGGATTATACGCAGATTCCGCAGTTGCAGCACCTTGGTGTGCAACAGCAAGGGGAAGTTAATTTTAGCGTAAAACTGAAAAAGGATTGGATTCCTTTCGGGAGCGACGTAGATGGCACAGTAATTACCGACGAAGTTAATGTTTCAGAGGTGACTCAGAAATTTTCGATAAAAGTAAATTCAGGATTAGCAATTTCTCAAACGGGTTATTATAAAAATTCTGAAATCCAAAATTCGGGACCAACTCCCCCACAGGTGGGAAAGGCAACTACATATACGATAAACTGGCAGATCAAAAATTATTTTAGTGACGCGAAAAACGTTAAAGTAAAAGCGACCTTACCAAAAAATGTAAGCTTAACCGGAAAAATGATGCCAGAAAACGAATCTTCAAATTTTTCTTTTGATTCAGTTAGTAGGGAAATTGTCTGGTCTGCTGGAGATATCTTGGCTGGCACAGGAGTAAACGGAGACCCGGTTTCATTTTCTTTTCAAGTTTCTTTAACTCCGGATGTTTCGCAAAAAGGATCGGCGGTTCCGCTTGTGGGGCGGGTACAGATTTCAGGAGAAAACCAATTTACAGATACTATAATTACGGCTCAGGACAATGGAATGACCACAAGTTTGCCCGATGACTTTGCCAGCTCCGGTGGCGGCATCGTCCAATAATTAAAAAAGATATTGTTTGACAAATATTTATATTAGTCGTAAATTATAAATAGCACAAAAACATGAGGGGGAGTTCCCTCGTGAACAAAAATTCAACAGGAAAACACAAAGGAGACTGTCATGAACCGGAAAGTTCTAAACGAAGTTGCGCTGGCGTCGGCCATCGGGGCCGTAATCGGCGTTGTGGTTGCTATTGTACTGGTTGCGGAATTCGAGCTGGCACAGTGGGCTACGCTCATTGTCGCAGGTTTTGCCGGCGCCTTGTCAGGCGGTATTTGTTATTGCCCCGGAGAAGTCGGTCATGCACTTGCAGAAATCGGCCGGTGGCTGTGGAGTAATTTTCTATCAGGCTGTAAAACTATGGTCAGTGCCAAGCCATTGATCGCAGTTGAGGATGCAACTGTCGCAATAGGTATCGGTGTAAAAAAGCAGGGGCGGACCATCTTCAAATGGTTCTACGTCATTCTACTGGTGGTAATGTTTACTGTAGTAAGTCGTTTTACAATAGGATGTTCGGTGCCACTTGATAACAATAAAGGCGCCATGCCGGAGTTTCTGCAGCCATGGGCTTCCGGATTTGGCATCGGTTTGATTATCGTTTTTGTTGCCATGATAGTATTTGTGGCCGTCTTTTACCGGAAAGGGGAAATTCGACCAAGTTGGCTGTTGCCCATTACCACGAGAATCTCGAAACGCCTGGACGGCTGGGATGTAGATCTGCCTGATGGCAAGTGGAAAGTTCATGACTTCTTGATTTTAGGAGTATTTGTCGCGCTGGCTCCACTATTGGCCTGCTTAATCTTGCCATCCGTTCTCATAATACTGGCGATAGATATCGTTATTACGCTGGCTTTAGCACTATCGTCAACGGAACGGTTGGCGTCGATGACCGGAGCGCTTATCGGCACTGTCGCCGGATCAATATGTTATTTTCATGAGCCGAGTTATTTGCCGGCAATAGCAGTCGGTGCTGTAGTTGGTGGATTTTCTGGAAGATGGTTGTACGCGCTTCGGCGTGCGCTGGTCTACAAGGACCCGGAAGCTTCGCCTACCTGACCGCTTTTTAGCGAGTCTTTCTGTGGCCGTTGGCACCATGTGTCCAGCGGCTTTTTATTTAAAAATAATCGGATATATTGAATTTAGGTTTTTAAAATAGTAAGATAACTAAATATCATCTGTTGCGCAACACGTTGCGCAACACGTTGCGCAACAAGTTGCGTAACAAAAAAACATGCCAGGAAAAAAATTAAAAGACAAAAATACAAGAAAGTTGATAAAAATGGGGAGAAAGGGCGGTAGCTTGGGTTTAACCCTGCCGATTGAAACTGTAAAAAAATTAGGCTGGAAAGAAAAACAAAAAGTTGTTGTAAGTTTAAAGCGTAAAAATATTATAATTAAGGATTGGAAAGATTAACATGGAAAAAAAAGGCAATGCAGAATTAATGGATAAAATTGTGTCTTTGTGCAAAAGAAGGGGTTTTGTGTTTCCTGGCTCAGAAATTTATGGGGGCCTGGCGAATTCCTTTGATTACGGACCATTGGGCGTTGAATTAAAAAATAATATAAAAAATCTTTGGTGGAAAAGATTTGTTCAGCAAAGAGATGATATGGTTGGAATAGACGCGGCCCTAATAATGAACCCAAAAGTTTGGGAGGCAAGCGGTCATTTAAAAGAATTTTCTGATCCATTGGTTGAGTGCGAAAAATGCAAAAGAAGATTTCGCGCCGACCACATTGAGGGCAAAAAATGTCCAGATTGCGGAGGAAAACTTTCTGAACCAAGACAATTTAATTTAATGCTAAAGACATTTTTGGGCGTGACCGAAGATAGCGTAAGCACTGTATATTTTCGCCCGGAAACCGCGCAGGCAATGTTTGTGGACTTTAAAAATGTGCTGGATACAACAAGAAGAAAACTTCCTTTCGGAGTTGCCCAAATCGGGAAAGCTTTTAGGAACGAAGTGACTCCGGGAAATTTTATTTTTCGCACAAGAGAGTTTGAACAAATGGAGATTGAGTATTTTATTCCGGTCCCTAAGAAAGATATTGATTGGGAAAAAGTTTTTGAATATTGGCAGAAAGAAATGTGGGCATGGGCAACTGATGAACTTGGAATCAAAAAAGAAAATTTACACGACTGCGAATGTGAATCGGAGAACAGAGCTCATTATTCTAAAAAAACTATTGATATTGAATATGACTATCCGTTCGGGAGGTCAGAGCTTTATGGCTTGGCATATAGAACAGATTTTGACTTGAAAAATCATTTTAAGGAAGCTCCGTATGAGGATAAAGACAGTGGTGAAAAGCTTTATCCCCATGTTGTTGAGCCAACTTTCGGAGTAGACAGGTCTGTTTTGGCGGTTTTGCTGGATTCTTATGCAGAAGAGGGCGAGAGGGTTGTTTTAAAAATAAAACCAAGTTTGGCGCCGTATAAAGTTGCGGTGTTCCCTTTGTTAAAAAATAAACCGGAGTTGGTAGAAAAAGCCAGGGAAGTTTATGACGCCCTGAGAAAACAATTTACTGTCGCGTTTGACGATAGGGGAAATATTGGAAAAAGATATTACAGTCAGGATGAAATTGGAACGCCGTTTTGTGTGACGGTTGATTTTGACACATTGAAAAATGACGACGTAACAGTAAGGGACAGAGATACAATGAAACAGGAAAGAATGAAAATAGCAAACTTACAGCCCTTTTTAAATGGTAAACTTGGGTAAAAAAACTGAAAGCCCTGAGCCGCGCCGAAGGGTTGCGGCAATTGTACCGGCAAGAAATGAAGAAAAGACTATCGGGGAAGTTTTAAAAACTCTTTTAAGTTCAAAAAAGTTTGACGAGATTATAGTAGTTGACGGAGCATCGAGCGATAAAACAGTTGAAGTTTCAGAAAATCTGGGAGTTAAGGTTTTAAGCTCTCTAACCCGCGAGGGCAAGGGGTCTGCGATGAAAAATGGGCTTAGAGCAACCGATGCGGAAATTGTAGTTTTTTTTGATGCGGATATTTTAGGGCTTACTGAAAGTCATATTTTACAGATTATCAACCCCGTAATTAAAAGAGAGGTCGTGATGTGCACAGGAGAAAGGGGGCATTACTGGGGTCTGCCATATATTATTTCTAAAATAGACCCGCTTTCAGCGATAGGAGGAGAAAGAGCGATTAGGCGTTCTATCTTGGAAAATATTCCTGAAAAGTTTATACAAAGTTTTGCAGTTGAAACATCGTTAAATTATTATTGTAAGGTTAATAATTTGCCCACGGCCTTAGTTGAGTTGAAGGGGTTAAAATTGGTCCCAAAAGAAAAAAAGTGGGGGCTGGCGAAGGGTCTGTCAGATAGAATTAAAGAATTGTTGCAGTTAATAATAATCAGATTAGTAATTTTTTTGAATAAAAATGAATTTACACAAAAAAACAAATTTAGATAATGGATTGAGAATTATTACAATTCCCATGGAAAATGCCAACAGCGTTACGGTTTTGATTTTAGTCGGCACAGGATCAAAGTATGAAACCAAAGATATAAACGGTATTTCTCATTTTCTAGAGCACATGTTTTTTAAAGGAACAAAAAAACGCCCTAATACTTTAAAAATTTCAGAAACACTGGATTCAGTCGGTGGAGAATACAACGCCTTCACCTCAAAAGAAGTCACGGGTTTTTGGGCGAAGGTTGATAAAAAACATTCTGACACCGCTTTAGACTGGATTTCCGACATTTTTTTAAATTCTAAGTTTGATGAAAAAGAAATGGAAAGGGAAAAAGGAGTGATAATAGAAGAAGTTAATATGTATTTGGATACTCCGACAGCTTATATCGGAGATCTTTGGGAAAATCTTTTATATGGAGATCAGCCCGCCGGCTGGAGAGTTATAGGAGAAAAAGAAAATATATTAAGTTTTAACAGGAAGAAAGTTTTAGACTATTATAACAGCCATTATCTGCCCTCTAATACGGTAATTTGTATAGCAGGGTCTGTGAATTCAGAAGAAATAGAGAAGAAGATAGCAGATTATTTTAAGGGTGTGGCAAAAGGCCAGGCCGGCAAAAAAATCAAGGCAAAAGATGAGCAATCAGAACCAAAAATTTTAATTCATAATAAAAAAACAGACCAGACACATTTTTGTCTGGGAGTCAGGGCGTATGATTTATTTGATGAAAGAAAATATGCGTTAGCCTTGCTGGCCGTTATTTTGGGCGGGAATATGAGTTCACGTCTTTTTATAAAAGTGAGAGAGAGAAACGGTTTAGCTTATTCAATCCACACCTCAACTGATAATTCTACAGATACCGGGTATCTGGTGACGCAGGTTGGTATTGACCATAAAAATTTGGAAAAGGCCGTAAAACTTATTCTTCAAGAATACAAAAATATAAAGGATAAAAAAATTACAGAAAAAGAATTACAAAAAGCGAAAGATTATTTAAAGGGAATTACGTCTTTGTCTTTAGACGCCTCAGACAGCCAAGCTTCTTTTTACGCACTGCAGGAATTAATGGAGAAAAATATTTTAACACCCGAAGAAAAATTTAAAAAGATTGATGCAGTTTCCACAGAAGAAATCAAAAAAATAGCAGAAGATATATTTTTAGAATCAAAACTTAATTTGGCTGTGATCGGCCCATTCGAGGCAGAGCACGCCGACAAGCTTAAACAATTATTAAAACTATGAGTCAAGAACAAACTTTAAGTGTATCTTGGGAGTCGATAATTAAATTATTTACAGCAATTTTTGTCTTGTATCTTGTTTATTTATGTAGAGGAATTGCCCTGTGGTTTTTGTTTGGGTTAGCAATATCTGTCTTATTGGAACCGGCCATAGTCTTTTTGAGAAAAATCAGGGTGCCAAAAATAATAGCGATATTACTGGTTTATCTTTCTATCTTTGGGGCGCTTGGCGTGCTGGTTTATCTTACGGCCCCAGTTTTTATATTTGAGTTAAAACAATTCTCTCAGTATTTGCCCGGGTATTTTACTCAAGTAAGCCCATTTTTGCAAAGCCTTGGTTTTGACGTGGCAGAGGGCTTTAATAGCATTACAGAGTTTTTAGTCGGCGGACTACAAGAAAGCTCAAAGGGTGTTCTAAACGCAGTAATGGCTTTTTTTGGGGGGATTTCATCTACAGCTTTTATTTTAGCAATAGCTTTTTTCCTTTCTTTAGAGGAGCGGGGACTTGAAAGATTTTTAGCCCTTGTTTCTCCGAAGAAATATGAGGAGCAAATTTCGTCTTTTTTTGAAATGGCTCAAAGCAAGGTTGCGGGCTGGTTTGGGGCTAGAATATTGGCTTGCCTTTACGTTGGAGCAGGCTCTTTTGTCGTGTTTTATATCTTTGGCATAAAATATGCTTTTATGCTTGCTTTAATGGCCGGATTTTTAAATTTTATTCCTTATATAGGTCCACTTTTTACAGCCATAATGCTCGCACTTATTATTATGGTTTCTTCCGGCTCCTGGATGATGGTCCTTTATGTGTTAATAGCCGTAACATTGGTGCAGGCAACTGAAAATATGATTTTGACTCCGTTATTAATGAAGAAGTTAATAAATATTCCGCCGGTTTTGGTACTTATCTCGTTGGTAGTTGGAGCTAAATTATTTGGGTTTTTGGGAGCAATCTTTGCCGTGCCGGTGTCTGGCATATTTTATGAGTTTATAAGAGAACTGTTGGGAAGAAGGAGAGAAGAAGAAATGTCGCAATCAGATTAAATTTTAAATAAAATTTTCATTGAGTAGATTATGTTTGGCAATAAGAAAAAATATTATATCACTACAAGTATTCCCTACACAAATGCGCCTCCGCATATTGGTTTTGCTTTAGAGGCGATACAGGCAGATGTTTTAGCAAGGTACCATAGAAACCTGAGAGAGGATGTGTTTTTTTTAACAGGCACAGATGAACACGGATTAAAAACATTAAGGGTAGCTGAATCTCTTGGAAAAAAACCTCAGGAATTTGCAGATGAAATATCCGGAAAATTTGAGAGTCTTGCTAAAGTTTTGAATATTTCCAACAATGATTTTATACGAACAACAGATGAGGCAAGGCACAAGCCTGCCGTAGAAAAACTGTGGAAGAAATTAGAAGAAAAAGGAGACATTTATAAAAAAAAATATAAGGGTTATTATTGCGCGGGATGTGAAGCTTTTAAAACCGAAAAAGAAATAATTGATGGAAAATGCATCATACATCTAAAACCCTTAGAGTTAATAGAAGAAGAAAATTATTTTTTTAGGCTTTCTAAATATACAAAAGAAATAGAGAGTAAGATTGAAAATGGTGACTTAAAAATTATTCCTGATTCTAAGAAAAATGAAACCCTGGCAATGTTAAAACAGGGTATGGAAGACGTCAGTTTTTCAAGGACAAAAGATAAATATTGGGGATGGGAGGTTCCCGAGGACTCTGGTCAGTTTATGTATGTTTGGTGTGATGCCTTGTCTAACTATATTTCAGCCATAGGATATTATGGGGAAACAAAACAATTTAAAAAGTATTGGCCCGCTGACGTTCATTGTCTGGGAAAAGATATAATGAAATTTCACACCATATTTTGGCCGGCAATGCTTCTATCTGCAGGATTAAAGCTTCCAAAATCAATTTTTGTGCACGGGTTTATAAATGTTGATGGGCAGAAAATGTCGAAATCTCTGGGTAATGTTATCGACCCGTTTGAGTTAGTAAAAAAATATGGCGCCGATGCTGTAAGATATTATCTTTTAAGAGAAATTCTTCCCACAGAAGATGGCGATTTTACATATGCGAAGTTTGAGCAAAGATATAATTCTGATTTGGCGGGTGGGTTGGGGAATTTAGTATCAAGAGTCTATGGCATTGCCTCTAAGATAAAAGTAAAAAAATTAAAGCCTACAAAGAAAATAACCGCAAAAATTAAAGAAACAGAAAATAAATACGAAACGGCAATAGAGGAATTTAAGTTTAACGAGGCACTATCTTCTGTATGGGAATTAATAAGTTTTTGCGATAAATATATAAATGAAGGAAAATTATGGGAAACAAAAGATTTACAAATAATGAACGATTTATTTTTCTGTATAGAAAAAATTGGGATTTTAATTCTACCATTTTTACCAGAAACCGCAGAGAAAATCAGAATAGCACTTAAACGCGGGGGTATAGATGCGCTGTTTCCCAGGATAGAGATTAATAAATAAAAAGATAAAAATTTCGGTTTCAGCGGGCCGATTTTTTGTTTACTATTGACTTTTTGAATTTATTTCATATAATAAAAATAGCCCTTTAAGGTCAAGTATGGAAACTTGAGGAGGGCTGGATTTTTCTTCAAATTCCCACATAGTTGGGAAGGGAGACCCCTATGCTGGTATTAAGCAGACAACGTGATGAGACGATAATGATTGGTGACGACATTGAGATAACGGTCGTCGACATCCGAGGCGACAAGGTGAGGTTGGGCATTAATGCTCCGCCACATGTGCCGGTTCATCGCAAGGAGGTCTACGAGGCCATTAAGCGGGAAAAACAGGCGGGACAACCGCCTGGCACAGGTGTCGAAGTGGCTTCCCTGGCTGACAGGAAACACCAGTCTTCTTGAAGCCCTCAGTTTAAGCGCGACCCTTGGGACGCGCTTCTTTTTTTACTAAAAAACTGATACTATTATTACAATGTTAATAGACACACACAGCCATTTAAATTTTAAGGCATATGATGGTGACAGAGATGAAGTTATAAAGAAAACACGCGAAGCGGGCGTTGTTTGCATTGACGTAGGCACAAAATATGAAACTTCAAAAAAAGCAATTGAGCTAGCTGAAAAATATGAAGGGATTTTTGCATCCGTGGGTATGCACCCGTTTCATATTAAAACAGACTTATTAAAACTTAGAACAGATGAATCCGAAGGAAACTTTACTCCTTTTGGCGAAGATTTTAACGAAGAAAAATATAAAGAATTGGCGAAATCAAAAAAGGTCGTTGCTATAGGAGAGATTGGTTTGGATTATTATTACAGGCCGAAAGGATCAACCAAAAAAGAACAGTTTAAACAAAAACAAAAAGAGGTTTTTATTCAACAATTAGATTTGGCTAAGGATTTGAATTTACCGGTTATAGTACATTGTAGAATGGCCTTCGATGACGTTTACGAAATTTTAAGGGAGAGAAGTTTAAGAGGAGTTATCCATTCTTTTACAGGGACCATAGAAGAGGTGAAAAGATTTATCGACCTAGGCTACTATATCGGGATTAACGGAATTATATTTAAATTAAATATAGATGAGGCTATCAAAGGATGCCCTCTGGATAAAATTTTAATTGAAACTGATTGCCCGTATTTAACTCCCTTGCCCGCCGTAGCTTTAGCAAAGGAGAGGCCGGAAGGCTATATGCGGAACGAACCAAGTTTTGTAAAATACGTTGCAGAAAAAATTGCAGAATTAAAAGGAATAAGTTTTGGGGAAATAGCTGACATAACTACAACAAATGCAAAGAGGCTATTTGGAGTTGATCAATCCCGCTAAGCGGGATAAGTGTTTGCTTTGCCCCGCTAAGCGGGGTTTCGCTACCTTAAATACTAAAAAATTATTTAGAATTTAGAAATAAAAAAGATCTCGGTTGAGATCTTTGTCTTTCTCTCTTTCAGAGAATTTGTTGTTATGAAGCCTGCGTGGCGAGAAGCATGCGGATTGTCTCGGCGAAGCCCTCCATACTTTTGAACGGTTTGGAAATAAAGGCATCGGCTTGGTGATCAGCCGGTTCTGGCGATCCCGACATAACAATCACGGGAACACTTGAGTGTTCTTTTTTTATTGTTTTTGTGAGTTGCCATCCGTTAATGAGTGGCATTTCTATCCCCGTAATAACTATGCCCGGTCTAAGTTCGCTATCCTTGAAGTGTTTCAGCGCTTCCCGTCCGTTAGTGGCAAGAACTATACTTATACTTATGCCAATGTTAGAGAACAATTCTGGGAGTGAGTCGAAGAGAAGCTCTCTAATACCAGAATCGGCGTCTACAACCAGAATTTTGTTTGCTACGCAATTCCCACTCATAGCTTTCGTCCTTAAAAGAGGTTATAGGAATTGTAAGGAACCATATTATTCATAGCATATTGGAGGATTATGTCAATATTTTTTCTGTTAATCCGTTGTGGTATTATATAAAAAATACTCGTTATGCCGACTATAAAATACAATCTTAAAAAAATTGAGTCAAAATGGCCCTCCTTCGGACCCAAGGGGTACCCCGCTACGGACGGGCAAGTAGGAAAATATGAAATATAACCCACGTAAAATTGAAGGTAGATGGCAAGATGTTTGGTACAAGGCCAATGTTTTTAAGGCAAAGAACGGATCTAAGAAAAAGAAATTTTATCTTTTAGTAGAGTTTCCATATCCGTCTGGAGATGGCCTACACGTTGGACACGTGAGAAGTTATACTGCCTTTGATATAATTTCCCGAAAGAAAAGGATGCAGGGTTACAATGTTTTATACCCGATGGGCTGGGATGCTTTTGGGTTGCCCACGGAAAATTATGCTATAAAAAAAGGAGTTCATCCATCTGTGGTAACTAAAAAAAATACAGATAATTTTAGGCACCAAATGAAAAGTCTGGGGCTTTCTTTTGATTGGTCTCGGGAAATAGACACAACAGATCCAAAATACTATAAATGGACGCAGTGGATTTTTGTGCAGTTATTTAAAAATGAGTTAGCCTACAAGGCAAAAATAAATATTAATTGGTGTCCTTCTTGTAAAATAGGTTTGGCAAACGAAGAGGTGATTGATGGAAAATGCGAGAGGTGTGGAGCAAAAGTTGAGAAAAGAGAAAAAGATCAATGGATGATTAAAATTACCAATTATGCCGATAGATTGATTAAAGATTTGGATACAGTTGATTATTTAGAAAAGATTAAAACACAGCAAAAAGATTGGATTGGGGAATCTCACGGAGCCCTGGTTAAATTTACTGTTGAAGGGGTGGAAGAGTCTATAGATGTTTTTACAACCAGAATAGATACGATATTTTCCGGAACGTTCTTAATATTAGCCCCCAGCCATAAATTTATAGATAGTTATAAAAATAAAATCGAAAACATAGAAGAGGTTTTAAAATATAGAGAGGATGTAAAAAATATTTCCGATATAGATAGGACAAACCAGGATAAAGATATAACGGGGGTACAATTAAAAGGCGTTATAGTTAGAAACCCAGCAACAAACGAAGAAATGCCAGTATGGATTGCTGATTTTGTTTTAGAACAATACGGAACGGGGGCTGTTTTTGCAGATGCGCACGATAAAAGGGATTTTAAAATGGCAAAAAAATATGGGATTCCTCTGCGCACATCTATAAGACCGGATGACGAAGTGTTATCCCAGAAGGTAAAAAATTTGGAAGAGTGTTATGAGGAAGAAGGAATTTTGTATAACTCTCAACAGTTTGACGGGTTAAAATCCGCGGAAGCCAAACCAAAAATAATAATGTGGTTGGCTGGCAGAGGTTTGGCTCAGCCTAAAGTCAGTTATAAATTAAGGGATTGGGTTTTTTCCCGACAGCATTATTGGGGCGAGCCTATTCCAATGGTTTATTGTAAAAGGTGTGGATGGCAACCGGTTGCTGAAAAAGATTTGCCAGTTAAGTTGCCTAATGTTAAAAAATACAAACCAACAGACACTGGAGAATCGCCCCTGTCTTTAATCAAAAAATGGGTTGATACGGTATGCCCCAAATGTAAGGGTTTAGCCCAAAGAGAAACAGACACAATGCCAAATTGGGCGGGGTCTAATTGGTATTACTTAAGATATATAGACCCTAAAAACAATAAAAATTTAGCTGACGAGAAATTGTTAAAATATTGGATGCCGGTAGATTGGTATAATGGCGGAATGGAGCACACAACACTTCATCTTTTATATTCTAGATTTATTTTTAAATTTTTGTGGGATATCAAGGCCGTTCCCACTGTGATTGGATCCGAGCCTTATAAAAAGAGAACTTCTCACGGAATGGTTTTGGGTGAAGGCGGAATTAAAATGTCAAAATCCAAAGGTAATGTTATAAATCCGGATATAATTGTAAAACAATACGGAGCTGATACTCTGCGTCTTTATGAGATGTTTATGGGACCATTTGAGCAGATGATTCCTTGGGATTCTAAAGGAGTTGTTGGTTGCAGAAGATTTGTCGAAAAAATTTATAATTTAGCCGTAAAAAAAGAAATACCCGCAGAAACGGATATGGTCTTAAAAAAATTTTTACACAGGGTTATTAAAAAAGTTTCAGAAGATATTGAATTAACAAAATTTAACACAGCTGTAAGCTCTATGATGGAGTTTGTGAATGCGTGGCAGTCATCTGACGGAGGATTGGCTAAAAAAGATTTGACTGATTTTATAAAAATTATTTCTCCTTTTACTCCGCATGTAGCAGAAGAAATTTGGGAACAAAAAGGGATGTCCGCCAGAGGCGGATCCGCCTCTGGCGGATGTTGCGAACAAAAATGGCCGAAATACGACGAGGAATTATTTAAAGAGGAGAATTTACTTTTAATAGTGCAGATAAATGGTAAGGTGAGGGATAAAATAGAAGCGAAGTCTGGCATTGAGCAAGAAGAGGCCGAAAAAATAGTTTTAAAATCAGAAAAAATAAAAATACTTATAGGAAACAGTAAAATCGAAAAGATTATTTTTGTACCGAATAAATTAATTAATATCGTAATTTAAGCATGATAAAAAAAGTTTTATTAGGAAATGAAGCAATAGTGAGGGGCGCATTGGCTGCAGGTGTTGATTTTGTTTCCGGATATCCTGGATGTCCTTCAGCTGAAATTGGCGAAGAATTTGGAAAGTTATCTAAAGAAAACGGAGTGTATGCAGAGTGGTCTGTTAATGAAAAAGTTGCGTTAGAGGCTGCAATAGGGGCTAGTTTTTCAGGATTGAAGTCGCTGGTAAATATGAAAAGTTTTGGAATAAATGTTTGTTCAGATAGCTTATTTCCCTTAGCTTATACCGGGACAAAAGCGCCAATGGTAATTTTTGTGGGGGACGATCCTTCTTGTCATAGTTCTGCCCAGTCGGAGCAGGACTCAAGAGGTTACGCTTATTTATCGCATATTCCATTTTTAGATCCTTCAAGCCCGCAGGAATGCTATGATTTTACAAAACTTGGATTTGAAATTTCTGAAAAATTTAATGTACCGGTAATTATTAGAAGTACAACTCGCGTGGCTCATCAGCGGGCTCCCGTGATTTTTGATGTTCCGGGAAAACGAGATTTTAAAAGAGGCGATTTTGTCAAAAATCCTCACCAGTTCTGTACCATGCCTCCGAGGGTTTTGGAGATGAAAAAAGAACTTTTAGAAAAGATTAAAAAGATTTCTGATTATGCCGAAAAGTCAAAAATAAACAAAGTCGTCGGCGGAAATAAATCTTCAAAAATAGGGATCATCGCCTCTGGAATTTCTTACTTTTATGTAATGGAGGCCCTGGAAGAATTAGGTTTAGATCTACCAGTTTTAAAATTGGGATTTTTTTATCCTTTGCCAAAGCAAAAAATCAAGAAATTTATTGTTCCGCTAAAGAAAGTTATTGTTGTTGAAGAAATGCAGCATTATATAAAAAAAGAAATAAAAACTATCGCTAAAGACATAGATTCCAAGGTGGAGATTTTTGGGAAAAACGTATTATCGGAGGTCGGGGAGCTAAGTGTGGAAAACGTTATCCTTGCTTTAGCAAAAGTTTTAAATTTAAAGATTAAAATAAAAACTAAAACTCCATCCGTATCTGTTCCTAAAAGATATCCAAAGCTTTGCGATGGGTGCCCCTACTGGAATATTTTGCCCGTTATTAAAAGAGTCGCTCCGGAGGGGACGGTTTTTGGAGGAGATATCGGGTGTAATATGATGGCGGGGCTTCCTCCTCACAATATCCAGGATTATCTTTTTTCAATGGGGGCTTCTATGGGAATATCGCACGGAGTAAGTAGGGCCACAGGTAAAAAAGTGATTTCTCTTATAGGGGATGGAACTTTTTTTCATTCAGGAATTCCAGGGTTGGTTAACGCGGTTTACAATAGATCTAACCCGTTGATTATTGTTTTAGATAATAGAATCACGGCAATGACAGGACACCAGCAAAACCCGGGAATGGGAAAGACCGTTATGGGACAAAATGTTGAGCAGATAAAAATTGAAGAGATAGCAACGGCCTGTGGAGTAAAACATGTTAAGGTTTTAGATCCTAAAAATATGAAAGACTTGGAGGACACGATAAAAGATTTTATGCAAAAAGACGAAGTATCGGTTATAGTTTGTAGACATATATGCGCCCTTCTTGAGAGAAGGCTAAAAAGTAATCCAGACCTGGGAGAATTTTATATAAACCCACAAGTAATTTAATTTACCGTAATAAATTTATGGACAATTTCAATATAATTTTAACAGGTGTTGGAGGACAGGGTATTATTACACTCGTTTCTATTTTAGATGAAGCCTGTTTTGTCCAAGGATACGACGTTAAATCCTCCGAGCTTCATGGGCTTTCCCAGAGAGGCGGAAGCGTAATAATCCATATTCGTTTTGGGAAAAAAGTTAATTCTCCATTAATTTCTCGTGGGAAGGCAGACCTAATAATTGGTTTAGAGCTAGTAGAGGCATTGAGAGACATTGATTTTTCCGGTCCCAAAACAGCGCTCTTAGTAAATGATTATTCTATGGGTTTTCAGGGATATCCAGAAAAGCAAGAAATTCTGGTCGCTCTTAATAAGGCGGTAAGGGGGGGGATGCATTTAGTTCCGGCAGCTGAAATTTGTAAAAAGGAACTGGATAAGGATGTAGTTGCGGGAGTTTATCTACTTGGGTATGCTGTAAAAAATAATTTAATCCCCCTTAAAAAAGAGTCATTTCTAAAATCCTTAGAAACAGTAATTCCGCAAAAATATTTAGATTTAAATATAAAAGCACTTAATCTTGCATTTAAATCATGATAAAAACTGTTGTTATCGCAGCTGCCGGCCAGGGAACGCGCATGAAACAGCTGTCAAAAAATAAATCAAAACATTTAATAAAGGTTAATGAAAAACCTTTTTTAACGTATGTTTTAGATAATTTATTAAAAGCGGGATACGATGATTTTATTTTAGTGGAGGGGTTTTGCGCCGGATTAATGGAAGAATTTTTAAAGGAATACGGATACAAAGCAAGGGTTGTAAATCAATTTGAAATATTGGGTCCAAAAGAAAAAATTTATGGCACGGCTTGTCCGCTAATGTGTGTGAAAGATATTGTGGGTAAGAAAGATTTTATCTCTATATATGGAGATAATCTTTATTCAGTAGACGATTTAAAGAGGATGCAGAAGGAAGACAATTTTAATTATGTGGCGGGGCTGGTTAAAGAACATCCGGAAAAATACGGAGTTTTAATAACAGAAGGAGATAAACTAAAAGAAATAATAGAGAAGCCGGATCATTTTATTGGAAATCTTATCAATACCGGGCTTTATAAATTTACTCCAGACGTTTTTGAAAAACTTCCCCTAATAAAAAAATCTTCTCGCGGGGAGTATGAACTCACAGATGTCATTTCTCTTTTAGCAAAAGAAAACAAAGTTAAAGTTATAAAGCTGAATGATGGCTGGATGGATTTTGGAAATCCGGGAGACATAAGAAAAGTTTCAACTTTTTTAAAAAAACGTGATAAAGTTAAGCCCAAATAACATAGAAAAAATATTAACTGCTCTAAAAAACGGGGCAGTTTTAGTCTGTCCCACAGATACTGTTTACGGCTTGGTTTGTGATGCTTCAAATGAAAAAGCGATTGAGAGAATCTTTCTGATGAAACAAAGAGATAAATTAAAACCTTTAGCCATTTTTGTTAAAGATATTGAGATGGCCGAAGAATATGCGGAAATTTCGATGGAGCAAGAAGAAAAATTGCAAAAATCTTGGCCGGGAGCCGTGACGTTTATTTTAAAAGCAAAACAGATAGAGGACGGGCTTCTATCTTTGCTGGTTTATAAAAATAATACAATTGGAATGCGCGTTCCGAAGTACGATTTATTAAGAAAAATTTTAAAGGAGTTTAATAGGCCACTGGCTCAAACTTCAGCAAATATTTCTGGAGTTCCTGCGACTGGAAAGATTGGAGAAGTTATAAACCAATTTACAAAAGAAGATGTTATTATTGTTGACGCGGGCGATTTGCCCATAAGAAGTCCTTCAACTATAATAGACTTAACAAATAATAAAGTTAATATTTTAAGAAAATAATATGGCAAATCTAAAAAAACAAGATCCGCAAATTGCAAAACTAATTGAGTTAGAAATAGAGAGACAAAAAACCTCTTTAGAAATGATTCCCTCAGAGAACCATTCTTCTCCGGCCGTACGAGAAGCATTGGGTTCGTATTTAACAGATAAGTATGCAGAAGGCTATCCGGGAAAAAGATATTATGCCGGTTTGAAGTATTACGATATTTTAGAAGACTTATGCCGCGACAGAGTAAAAAAATTATTCAAGGTGGTACACGCCAATGTTCAGCCATATTCGGGATCGCCGGCTAACGCAGCTGTTTATATGGCTGTTTGTGAACCTGGGGATACTATAATGGGAATGGCCTTGCCTATGGGCGGGCATTTAACCCATGGTTGGAAAGTTAATTTTTCTGCCAAGTTTTATAATTCGGTTCAATATGGAGTTGATGAAAAAACAGGATTACTCGACTATGATGGCATGGAAAAACTGGTTAAAGAAAACAAGCCGAAATTAATTTTTGTTGGAGCTACAGCCTACCCGAGAATTTTCGATTGGAAGAGGTTGGGAGAGATAGCAGATTCTGTTGGGGCATACTTAGCAGCTGATATAGCTCACATAGCAGGATTAGTTGTCGGAGGAGCACATCCAAGCCCCGCGCCATATGTGCATATTATTTCTACAACAACCCATAAAACTTTAAGAGGGCCGAGGGGCGGATTAATAATGGTAACTCAAAAAGGAGTTGAAAAAGATCCTGATTTGTCGAAAAAAATTGATAAAGCTATTTTTCCGGGTCTCCAGGGCGGGCCTCATATGCATCAGATTGCCGCAATTGCTGTTTGTTTGAAAGAGGCATCAACTCCGGCATTTAAAAAATATGCAAAACAAATAGTAAAAAATGCAAAAGCGCTTGCCGAGGGATTAAAAAATCATGGATTTAACCTGGTCACGGGCGGTACAGACAATCATTTAATTTTAGTTGATTTAAGAAATAAAAATATCGGAGGTCCGGAGGCGCAAGACTTGCTTGAGGCTGCAGGAATTACAATTAATAAAAATACTATTCCTTTTGATCCCGCTCCGCCGTTTAAGCCATCGGGAATTAGAATGGGGACTCCGGCCATAACAACCAGGGGAATGAAAGAAAAAGAAATGAAAATAATCGCAGGCTGGATAAATGAAGTTATTTCAAGTCCTAAATCCGTGAAAAAAGTCAGAGAAGAAATTGCTAAATTCTCTAAGAAATTTCCTTTACCCCGTTAGAAATCTTGTGCAAAAATATTTTCTGAAAAATATTTTTGCATCCCCATTCTAACATTTTTATTATTTATAGTTTTAATCCGCTAAAAATTTTGTAGAGTTGTCAAAATTTCTAACGGGGCGAGCCAAAATAATGTTTTCAGTTTTTAAGAATATAAATCGTCTTGCCGGTAAGTCAAAACTATTAGATGTTTTTGAGATTTTTTGTGCCCGACACCTTATTTATTTGATGGTGTTGAGTTTGTTTGTTTCAGCTATTATTTTTCACAGTCGAGGAATGTTCGCCTATTCTTTACTATCTGGGCTTTGTGCTGCTTTTGTATTTGGTAAAATAGTTCAGTTTTTTTATAAAGAACAACGCCCGGCCGAATTTAAAGGAACCAACGTTTTGATATCCGTCCCCAAAAATCCGTCTTTCCCCTCACGCCACGCATCATTGGCATTCGGTATATCTTTTTATTTGTTTTTCTACAGTACCCCCTTAGCGATAATTTTTATTGCTTGCTCGTGTTTGGTAGGAATTGCCAGGGTTTTCTGCGGAGTCCATTGGTTTCGCGATATTTTAGGAGGCGTTGTTTCGGGATTTATATCCTCATTAGCAATTTATTATTTAATAACTCTTATAAGATGAAATTAGTTTTATTTGATATAGACGGCACAATTATGGATTGGCCCCAGGAGCACAAAGATTCTTTTGGCGCTGCCATGAAAAAAGTTTTCGGTTTGGATGACTTTAAAATGATTGGAGGTATGGGATGGACTGAACAGGGGATAATAACAGAAAGCCTAAAAGTGCACGGTTTTTCTGAGGCAGCCATTACGGTAAAAATGCCTGAAATAATGGATGCAATGGTAGAATATTTTGACAGAGAGATGGCAAAAAGTAAAGTTAACTTGTTGCCCGGCGCAGTTGAATTTTTAGAAGCATTAAATAAAAAAGGCGTTTTAATGGGGTGTGTGACTGGTAATTTAGAAAAAATTGCTAGAACAAAGTTAAAAAAGGCGGGCATAAACAATTATTTTAAATTGGGGGGCTTTGGCTCAGACCGTATTTCGCGGACAGAGTTAGCGAAGCTGGCCATCGAGAGAGCGGAGAAAGATTTTGGCTTCAAGCGTGATAATAACGTTTATTCTGTGGGAGACGCACCGTCTGACATGAAGGCTGGCAGAGAAGCCGGGGCATATAAATGCATTGGAGTCACAACGGGTATTCATTCAGAAGAACAACTAAAGGAAGCGGGAGCAGACTATGTTTTTAACAATTTGAAAGACGATAAAGACAAAATATTAAAAATAATTTTAGACTAGTTATGAAAATAATATTTTTAGGAGTTGGCGAAGCCTTTGACGAACGATATCCCAATCATTCACATTTAGTTCTAGCAGATAAGACCGTTTTAATGCTTGATTGTGGCGATTCGGCCGTTCGTCAACTTTGGAAGTATACTGAAAATTACTCTTTAATTGATACTTTATATATAACCCATAGACATTCCGATCATTTGTTTGGAATCCCTGCGCTTTTAGGCAGGATGTTAGAGGAAGAAAGGAAAAAAGATTTAACAATAATTTGTTCAGAACAACTTAAAACAGATGTCGAAAGATTAACAGAGCACGCTTATTTTGGGATAAATAGTTATGGATTTAATATAAAATTTATAATTGCAGAAGATGGAAAAGAAATTCAATTCAATGAGTTGAAATTAACTTTTGCTAAGACCGGCCACACCGCCTACAATTTGGCAATTAGAATCAATGATGGAAAAAATATTGTCTGTTATAGCGGAGATGGACCAATGGACGAAGATTCAGAAAAAATTTATAAAGATGCCGACATTTTAATGCATGAATGCTATATGTTTGATAAAAAGTTTCCAGGTCATGTTGTGGCCCTAGATGTTTTTGAGATGGCAAAAAGGCAGAATGTTAAATGTTTGGCTTTGTCCCATTTTAAGAGGGCTTTTAATGATGAAACTCGGGCAAGGGTAAAGGCCGAAATTCCAAAAACTGGTTTAAAAATAATTTTACCCGAACCGTTGGAGGAGTATAGTTTGTAAACAAAAAACGGCTCAACGCATTAAGCCGTTTTTTGTTTACACTGAGCAAAGTGAAGTGTGCCCGAGGTGGGAGTTGAACCCACAATTCCGTAAGGAAATGCGATTTTGAGTCGCACGCGTATGCCAGTTCCGCCACTCGGGCATATTCTTAATTTATCAGATTTTGCCGCATTTTTCAACTATTTCCACGATGCCTCGATTACTTTATCCGGGAATTTTTCAGAGAGTTTTTTAAAGTTTGGGCACGAAGTTTTATGTAATACAGTCGATCTGTTTTTGGCGAGATAAGCAGAAACCTTGTCTCCCGGTTTAGGGTTGCAACATTTAGCAATATGAACAAGCATCCCTTTTTGTCCGGCTAAATAAATTTCCCCCGTCTTGTTTTTTTCAATTTTTTGTTTTTCTTCACGTCTTTTTTTAGAAGCTTCAGAAATTTCTACGATTTTCCTTTTAATAAAACCGGGTATGGATAAGGGGAATTTAAGGGCAGACCCGTCTTGGTCTGTTAATTTTCTTATACGAGATCTTGCTAAAGAGGTTTTAACAAACCTCAGCCAGTCCTTTGAAGGATTTTTTTTCTTATTGACCGAAATTTCTACTATATCCCCGTTTTTTAAAATATGATTAAGCGGTACTATTTTCCCTCCTACCTTTGCAAGCTCGCAATGGTCGCCGATATTAGAGTGTACCGCATATGCAAAATCAACCGGAGTTGAGTTTTTTGGTAAAACAATAACGTCGCCTCTTGGGGTAAAGCAAAAAACTTGATTCGTAAAAAAATTGATTTTAAAGGTTTTCCAGAAGTCGGGAACATTTTTTACCCATTCAAAATTTTGCCCCTCTTTTATGAGATCAACTCCCTCTTTATAAGACCAGTGAGCACAAACGCCATATTCAGCCTCTTTGTGCATTTCTTCTGTTCTTATCTGAACTTCGGTTATTTTACCTTCATCACCCTCTCCAACGTCACTTTCTTTTCCTGTTAAATTTTGTTTTTCTGCACCTTGATGGTTCGACAAGATCTGGGAGGATAACGGAAAAATAGTAGTGTGTAAAGATCTGTAACCGTTTAATTTTGGTTTGGCTATATAATCATTTATTTCCTCAGAAATTGGTTTAAAGTGTTTGTGTATCACACCTAGCGCCCGATAACAGTTTTCAACATCTGAGGTAATTATCCTTAGGGCAAGCAGGTCATGGATTTTATCAAAGTTCATATTGTGTTTTATGAGCTTTCGGTACGTGCTCCAATAAGACTTTGCTCGATAATTTATATCTAAAATTTTTACTCTTTCTTTTGTGAAGATCTTTTTTAACCTTGGAATAAATTTTTTTAAATATTTTTCTCTTTCTTCGTACTGTTCTTTAACGTTTTTCTTTACCCACTCAAACTTGTTTGGAAGTAAATAAGAAAAAGCCGTGTCTTCTAGATTTCTTCTTATTTCTGACAATCCTAATCTGTTAGCAACGGGCACAAAGATTTGTAGAGTTTCAAGAGCAAATAACTTTTGTTGGTCTTCTGGTAAATATCTTAGGAAATTTAAACCGTCTAGTCTAGAAACTAACTCTACTAAAACCACTCTTAAATCCCCCGACAACGCCAAAAACATTTTTCTTAAATTTTCTGTTTTTTCTTTACTGAAGGTTTTTTTATCTTGTATCGCAATTGATAGTGAATAGCGGACTTTGCTTAGCATTGAGATTCTTTCTACTAAAAAGCCGATATCTTTACCAAATTTTTTACCGATTTCTTTTATTTCTATCGATCTTGCTGAATCGGGGGTATCATCCAATACGTCATGGAGAAGTGCCAAGGAAATAGTTGATGAATCAAGGTCCATTTTATCTAGCATGGATGCAACCCTTACCGCATGGAAGATATAGTTTTCTCCGGAGGCTCTAACCTTGTCTTTATACGCTTCTTTTGCAAAATTAAAAACATCTTCAATTAATTTTGGATCTGAACTTTTTTTTATTAATTTTTGTATATCACTACTCATTAATCTCTAAGTCTCTTTAATATACCCACAATCCTTATTTGAGCATTTAATTTTTTTACCTTTTTCTATAAGTAAAGCATTACATTGCGGGCAAAACTCGTTTATCGGTTTATCCCACAAAGCAAAGTCGCATTTTGGAAAACGGTTGCATCCATAGAATGTTTTTCCTTTTTTAGTTCTTTTCCCGGTTATTTTTCCTTCTTTGCATTTTGGGCAAGCTATATTTAAGGTGTCTGCGTCTCCCTCTACGGATTCTGTGTGTTTACACTCAGGAAATTTTGAGCAGGCATAAAATCTACCAAATCTCCCAAGGCGTTCAATAAGCGGAGCTCCACATTTTGGGCAGATTTTATCTGTTTTTTGGGTTAGGTCTGATTTTACTACTTCTTTATACTTCTCCTCGAGGTTTTTAGCAAAAGGGCCATAAAAATCTCTACAAGTTTTTGCCCACGTATCTTTGCCTTCTGCCACCTCATCTAATTCTTTTTCCATTTTTGCTGTAAAATCGACATCAACCACTTGGGGAAAGTTTTTTACTAGAACGTCATTTACTATTATTCCCATTTCACTTGGAAACAATCTTTTTTGGTCATTTTTAGCCACATAATTTCTGTCTTGTATAACAGACAAAATTGGAGCATAGGTTGACGGCCGGCCTATGCCGTATTTTTCTAAAGCTTTTATCAGGCTGGCTTCAGTATATCGCGCAGGAGGTTCTGTAAAATGCTGATCGGGAGTCAACTCTAAAAGTTGTAGGACGTCTTTTTTTTCTAAGTTAGGTAGCTCTATCTCTTCAAATTTGGTAGGGTAAACCTTTAAAAATCCGTCAAATTTTAATGTTTGTCCATTTGCCCTAAAAGTGTATTCGCCAGCCCTTACGTCTGCGGAGATAGAATCAAAAATGGCCGGTGCCATCTGAGAAGAGATAAACCTTTGCCATATTAAAGTGTAAAGTTTCAATTGCCTTGAGTCTAAAGAGTCCTTAAGTGAATCAGGAGTTTTTTCTGCATAAGCGGGTCTTATCGCTTCGTGGGCTTCTTGGGCTCCTGTCGATTTGGTTTTATATTTTATCGCTTTTCCCGCCCAATAATTCTGGCCGTACTTTTCAGAAATAAAATTTTTAGCAGCGACTAATGATGTTTCAGAAAGATTTAAAGAATCTGTTCTGTGGTATGTAATATTTCCTTCTTCATAGAGTCGCTGAGCTAAAGACATCGTCATTTTTGCGGAAAATTTTAATCTTTGCCAAGCTGCTTGTTGTAACGTGCTTGTGGTAAACGGGGGAGCAGGATGTCTTTTTGTTTCCTTTTTTTCTGCAGATTCAACAATATAATCTGCATTGTTTAAATTTTGTAAAATTTTATCTGCTTCGGATTTATTTTTTATTTCCAGTTTATCAATTGTCTTCTCATCTTTTTTGATTAAAGATGCGCTAAATTTAGCTTGATCCTTAGCTAATAAAGCCTCGATGCTCCAATATTCTTGCGCTACAAATTTTTCAATTTCTCTTTCTTTTTCAACAATCAGTTTTACGGCAACCGATTGCACTCTACCAGCAGACAGTCCCTTGGCAACTTTTTTCCATAAAAACGGCGAAAGTTTATATCCTACAATTCTATCTAAAATACGCCTGGCTTGCTGTGCGTCCACCATATTCATATCTATGTGCCTCGGTGATTTTAAGGCTTCTTCAATCGCTGTTTTGGTAATTTCATGGAACGCGATTCTCTGGGGGTCCTTTAATTTAAGCGCTTCTTGAAGGTGCCAGGCTATAGATTCTCCTTCGCGGTCTTCGTCGGTAGCCAATATTGTATTGTCCGCTTTTGCGGATTCTTTTTTAAGTTCGGCAAGAACCTTTTTAGCTTTTGTGGGCACAACATATTTTGGTTCAAAACCTTTTTCAACATCCACGCCAAGCTCTCTTTTTGGTAAATCCCTCACATGACCAAAAGACGATTTTATTACATATTCGTCGCCCAAAAATTTTTGGATTGTTCTTGCTTTTGTAGGGCTTTCAACTATAACCAGGCTTTTCATTTGTTTTTTTAAATATTTAACGAGTAAGTATTAGCTCTGAGGTTTTTTACTTTACAGCCCCCTATATATCTTTCTAATGAAGTGTGCAAGCTCAGTAAAACCTTTTTGACAACGATAACATTCTCTTAGTTTAGTGAATAAGTATTAGCTCTGAGGTTTTTTACTTTACAGCCTTCTATATATCTTTCTAATGAAGGGTGCAAGCTCAGTAAAACCTTTTTGACAACGATAACATTCTCTTAGTTTAGTGAATAAGTATTAGCTCTGAGGTTTTTTACTTTACAGCCTTCTATATATCTTTCTAATGAAGGGTGCAAGCTCAGTAAAACCTTTTTGACAACGATAACATTCTCTTAGTTTAGTGAATAAGTATTGGCTCTGAGGTTTTTTACTTTACCTGAAATTTCCATTAACGCAAGCGTAGTTGCGATAACTGATGCGCTTAACTTTGTTTTCTCAATAATTTTATCTATTTGCAATGGTTCGTCTTCTAACGCATTGATAATTAATTTTTCTTCGGGGCTTTCGGCTTCAATATTATTTGATTTCGCTTCTACGGGCGATAGCCCCAATTCATTTAAAATGTCATCAGAATCTGTGATTAACTTAGCGCCGTTTTTTATAAGCTTATGAGGCCCTGCGGAATTTGCAGAATAAATTTGTCCTGGTACTGCAAATAATTTTTTGTTTTGTTTTACAGCATAATCAGCGGTTATTAAAGAACCGGACTTTTCCTTGGCCTCTATTACTAATACGGCTAAACTAAGCCCGGAGATTATTCTATTGCGCCTTGGAAAGGAAAATTTTGAGCCCGGAGTTCCTTCCGGATACTCGGAAATCAAACATCCTCCGTTTTCAATAATTTTTCTGGATAGATCTAAGTTAGTTTGTGGATAAATTGATTTTTCATCTAATCCCGTGCCCAAGACTGCAATTGTCCTTTTTCTTTTTTCTACCACGGCTCTATGGGAAAAAGTATCAATTCCAGGAGCTAGCCCTGAAACAATTGTCAGTCCGGCATCAGCCAGTTCGCCCGCCATTTTTAAAGCAACCTGTTGCCCATATGGCGAATATCGTCTTGTGCCCACAATTGCTAAACATTTCTCATTGGGTTGTGGCAGAACGCCCCTGTAATACAAAATTTTTGGTGCACTACTAATTTTTTTCAGTTCTTCTGGGTAATTTGCGTCCTCTATTGTTACTTTTTTGATGCCGTCCATTTTTTCTAATAATAGCATGGAGCCCCTAATAAATAAAACCTTCACTTGATTTTTTTATGATTTTAATGTAAAAAAATATAATGAGTTTTGTGTAAAAACTCAACAGATCATTCACATCTTAGCAGGGAGGTCCAAGATGACTACCGTAACATTGGCAGAAAGGTTTGTGTCGGCAGGAGCTAGGGAGCCTTCTTTTGAGAAGGCCAAGAGAATTATGGAACGGCTTTCTAAAGAAGACAAGGAGGCGTTGTTGAAAGAGCTTCTGTCTCGACGAGAATCTTTGCTTGACGAGGTAGAGCAAGGGGAGCTGGCTTCCTCGGGCAAAGACGAAGAAAGTGAGAAGAGATATAGCTTCCTAACCAAATTGATTGGACTTATCGGGCAGAAAATTTCTGCCTGGCGTTCTTGAACCCTTCGGGGTTCTTTTTTTTATGTCTTGAATTTTTCTATACTTTCTGATAAAAGCTGAGAGTATAAGTTTAATCCAACTTTATTTATGGCCCCAGATTGCTCTTTGCCCAAAATATTGCCGGCTCCTCTTAGCTCTAAGTCTCTTATTGCAATTCTATATCCGGCCCCTAATTCTTGTGCATCTTCTAAAGTTTTTAATCTTTCTTTTACCTGTGGAGACAGGTCTTTTTTGTTGTACATAAAATAAGCAAAACTTTTTGTTCCAGACCTTCCAACGCGTCCTCTTATTTGGTGCGCCTGAGAAAGTCCGAGTCTGGTTGAGTCTTCTATTATAATGGTATTCACATTCGGTAAATCCAATCCGCTTTCTATAATTGTTGTGGCAACTAAAACGTTTGTTTTTTCTTTCTGGAAGTCGTCCATTATTTTTATTAATTTTTTCTCCGGCATCCTGCCGTGTATTAAGTCTATTTTTGCCTTCGGGCAGAGTTTTTTTAACTCGTGGGCTTTCATTTCGATAGTTTGCACCCTGTTGTGTAAAAAATAGACCAGCCCCTTTCTTTTTAGTTCAGCGTTGATTATTTTTTTAACAGTTTTTTCTTTATACTCTAAGACTTCTGTTTTTATAGATTGCCTGCCTGCTGGCGGAGTTTGCATTAAGCTTATATTTTTTAGAGAAGACATTGCCAAATAAATTGTGCGAGGAATTGGCGTTGCCGATAAACTTAAAACGTCTAAACTGGATTTTAATTGTCTTAATTTTTCTTTTTGTTTCACGCCAAATTTTTGTTCGTCATCAATTATTAGGAGTTGAAGATTTTTAAATTCCACATCTCTTGATAAAAGCCTGTGCGTTCCAATTATAATATCTATTTTTCCTTCTTTTAAATCACCGGTAATTTTTTTCTGTTCCGACTTATTTTGCAATCCCGAAAGCATAGCAATTCTAACGGGCAGTTTATCAAAGCGCTTTTTAAAGGAATTAAAATGCTGGTTTGCTAAAATTGTAGTAGGGCAGATTAGGGCTGTTTGTCTGCTATTTGCCGAAGCTAATAAGGCGGTTCTCATGGCCACCTCTGTTTTTCCAAAGCCAACATCTCCGCAGACAATTCTATCCATTGGCTTTGTTTTTTGCAGATCGTTTTTGATGTCTTCTATTGTTTGAAGTTGGTCTGGAGTTTCCTGAAAAGCGAATCCTGCCCTAAACTGATTTTCCATTTCTTTGTCTTCTATATAGGGGGCTCTTTCGGAAACTTCTTTTTGCGCATAAAGCTGTAAAAGTTCCTTGGCTAATTTTTCAACATTTTCTTTTATCGCTCTTTTTGTTTTTTGCCATAACGACGACCCTAGCCTCGAAATTTTTGGATCTTGAAAACCAACATAGCGGGAAAGTTTTCTTTCTAACCCTATCGGCACATAAAGTTTATCGTCTTTATCATATTCTAAAACATAATATTTGTTTTCGCTTTCAGGAGCTTCAACTTTTTGGTTTGAATGAAAAGCAGAAACCGAGAACTGAAAATTTTCAATTCCGGCGAATCGCGCTATGCCATGATCTAAATGGACCAAATAGTCTCCGGGTTTTAATCCTTTTAATTCAGAAAATAATTTTTGAGACTTTAATTTCTTTTTTAAAATATTTTTTGCCCTTTCTTCATTCTCAATTTCTATATCCAGGATTTTTATTTGGTCTACTTCATTTCCTAAAAAATCTAGGCGCACCGCATTTTTTAAATTAATGGGGAATACATCAACTATTCCTCCGCGTTGTGAAAATTCTCCCGGGTCCGAAACTTTAAAAACCCTTTCGTATCCCATTTCATCAAGCTTTCTTAAAAATTGTGAAAACTGGAAACTATGATCTTTTTCTAAAAATATTATATTATCTTCAAAAAAATTCTGTGTATGCCTTGCTTCCAGCATTTGTTGTAAGTTTTCTTCAAACCACAAAAACCCCTTATCTAAAAAATATGGGGTAACGCTAACAATTAAAATCTGGTTTGTGCTTTTATCCGTTGAATTCATTCATTGCTTTTTCCAAGCCTTCTTTTATAAAAATACTAAGAGCATCAGCTACTTTTTCTAGGGTTTGATTTATTTTTTTTAGTTCGTCTGCAGAAAATTTTTTTAGAACAACTTTCATAGCTTTAACATCCTTTGGCCCACCAATTCCAATTCTAATTCTTATTAGCCCGTCGTTACCTATGCTTTTAATTATTGATTCAACTCCTTTGTGTCCCGCAGAACCCCTTTCTTTTATTATTTTTATTTTTCCAACTGGCAAATCAATGTCGTCGTGGATAACAATTAGGCTTTCAGCGGGATTGTTTTTTATGATTGCCTTCACGGCTTTTCCCGACTCATTCATAAATGTTTGGGGTTTTGCCAAAATTATATTTTCCTTGCCCCGAGCCGTGTCGAGGGGTTTATCAGAAATCAAAGCGTTTGATTTTTTTTGTAATTCAAATTCGGGAAAATTATTTTTTCTTGCAAATTCGTCTAATGCCATAAACCCTACATTATGGCGTGTGTTTTCAAATTTTTTGCCTGGATTTCCTAGTCCAATTATTATAATCATATTTATTGTAGTATAGCATGTTAATAAAATATTAAAATAAGCTTGACGTTAGTTCGTGATGGGGGTATGATGATTTTAGTTGTATAAAGTGCCAACTAACAAAAAAAGAAAGGAGGTTAGATGGCATGCACGTTCACATCTTAAGAAGCGGATAGAAGGAGTCTATCCATCAAAGCAGTTCGTCGTGTCACACAAAGGCTGTGCGACACAAGAAAAGGAAGTCTTTAAAGAAAGGCGAACAGATGTCTACGATTACTGCTACGAGCACACCTCTGTACTCTGCTACTGTGACTCTTGCAGGTCTCACCGAAGACCAGCGGGGATTTTTTCAGGAGAGGATGCACTGGTGGAAGGGCACTCCTATCGGTCAGCACCTGGACCGTGTGGCGAATGACTTTAACCTCATCAACTCCAAAAAAGGACTCGAGCTTAACGGAGATCAGGTGAGGATTCTGCTCAGCCAGGCCCGCGAAGCGGCTACAAAAGAAAGGGCAGCCACCAGAACCAGCAGTGACAAGTCCAACCACAATGGGCGCAATCACAGCAAGGTCGCCGAGAAGCCAAGGTGCAAGAAGGGGAACCCCCCTCTAACGCTACGGCACAGGTAACACCTTCACAGTTTTATGGGGCCATACGCACACGTTTTTGTGCGCGTACGGCCCTCTTTTTTTGTAATTTACTGCTATTGTAATTGCTTAAAAAGTGTGCTAAAATATCAGAATTAAAGCAATAAATCGTAAAATTCATGGAGAATGAAAATAAAGAAACAGGTGCGGAAGTTATAAAAAATAAGAAAGGATTTAAAAAGTTTGCCTTTTTTATTTTTGAGATTGCAAAAATAGCCGTTATAGCTTTTGTGATAGTAGCGCCCATCCGTTACTTTTTGTTTCAACCGTTTATTGTCAGCGGAGCATCAATGGCTCCAAATTTTGCTACGGGGGATTACCTAATTGTAGATGAAATATCTTATAGATTTTCCGAGCCCCAAAGAGGAGATGTGGTTGTTTTTAACGCGGGATTTATAAAAGATCCTTCGGGTCAATATGGATATTCCGGAGAACGTTTTATTAAAAGGGTTATTGGTCTGCCGGGAGAAACGATTGATGTGGCTGGTGGTAATGTCCAAATAATCAAAGACGGTAAGCAGGTTGTTTTGGATGAAAAATATTTACCCGATGGTTTGCGGACTATTGGAGATTTAAATATAACTTTAAAAAACGACGAATATTTTGTCTTGGGAGACAACAGACAGTATTCTTATGACTCGAGAGCATGGGGAGCTGTTTTGAGACAGGAGATAATCGGCAAGGCATTTTTAAGAATTTTTCCCATAACATCTTTATCGGAAATTTCTAGGCCGGCCTATTAAAAGAACAAATATAATTATGAGCAAAACAAAATACCAGTCTCTAACCGGAATGCACGACGTGCTACCAGAAGACCAGGTTTATTTTAAAAGGGTCCAAAGGGTGGTTGAGTCGGTTGCTAATTCTTATACTTTTGAAAAAATTGAGACACCGATTTTGGAATTTACAGAGGTTTTTCAAAAGGCAGTTGGAGACGATACCGATATTGTAGGAAAAGAAATGTATACCTTTAGAACAAAAGGAGGAGATTTAGTTTCTCTAAGGCCGGAAGGAACCGCTGCTGTAATGAGAAGCTACTTAGAACATGGAATGCATAATTTGCCTCAACCAGTAAAACTTTGGTATGATGGCCCATTTTTCAGGTATGAAAGGCCCCAGGCAGGAAGATTTCGCCAATTTCACCAGTTTGGATTTGAGGTAATCGGAGAAAATAATCCTTCTATAGATAGCCAGATTATCCAAATGAGCTACGACGTTTTAAAAGAATTAGGATTTAAAAATTTAACAATAGAGGTAAATTCTATTGGAGACTCAGAATGCAGGCCATATTTTAAAAAAATATTAGCCAGCTATTTTAAATCCAGAAGGTCGTCTCTGTGTCCTGATTGCCAGAGAAGATTGAAAGAAAATCCATTAAGAATATTAGACTGCAAAGAAGAGAAGTGCCAAAGAGTAAAAGCCTCAGCTCCCCAGACAATTGATCACCTTTGCGAAAAATGCCATGCCCACTTTAAAGACGTTTTAGAATTTTTAGACGAATTGGAATTGCCATATACATTAAATCCGTATTTAGTCCGCGGGTTGGATTATTATACAAAGACAGTTTTTGAAATAGTTGACAATACGCCGGTAGAAAACACAGAAGAAAAAGCTGTGGGCACATTGATTGGCGGGGGCAGATATGATAATCTAGCTAAGATGCTTGGGGGCAGGGATGTCGCGGGATGCGGATGCGCGGCCGGCATAGAAAGAATCGTGACTTTAATGAAGAGTGGGGAGATGAAGACTACCGGTAAGCGTGATTTAAAAAACGAGCCTCCTCAAATATTTTTGGCTCAGTTGGGGCAGTTAGCAAAAAGAAAAAGCATGAAACTGTTTGAAGAATTCAGATCAGCTAAAATTGCCGTAGCGGAATCATTTTCAAAAGATTCTTTAAAAACCCAATTAAGAACCGCTAATAAGTTGAATATAAGATGGGTCTTAATCTTTGGGCAGAAAGAAGCATTGGAAGATTTTATTACTTTGAGGGACATGGATACAGGAACTCAAAAAGAAATAAAACTCGACAAGGTCGTAGAAGAAATGAAAGAAAAAATTAAAAAATAAATTTAATCTGAATATAGTATTTGGAAGTTAGAATTTAGAATAGAATACAGAATGAAGAATCCTGGATTCTATATTCAAAATTCCATTCAAAATACAAAATACTAAATTCAAAATTCTAAATATATGCCAATACAAATAGCAAAAAAAGAAAAAGAGACCTCGCAAAACTTGGTCCACCGTTTTACAAAAACCGTGCGCCAATCAGGAGTTTTGCTCCAAATAAGAAAAGGGCAGTTCCATAAAAGAGCCAAATCGGCGTTGGCCAAAAAAAGGTCCGCCTTAAGAAGGGTTGAGAGAAGGGCAGAAAAAATAAAAGCAGACAAATTGGCAAAACCGAAGTAATTTTAAATTTGAAATTAGAAATTTGAATTCAATTTGAAAGTATCTAATTTGAAATTGTTAAAACCAGTTTTCAAATTTAGACATTAAAGTATTAAAAATTGATTAAAAATTTTAAATTAAAAATTAAAAATTATCAAATGCTTAAGCAAACTATCAAAACTGCTACTACTGAATCAATGAAGGGTGGAGATAGCTTCACGACTGGCGTTTTGCGTATGCTGTCGGCTTCAATACTCACAAAAGAAAAGGAGAAGAGGTATAAAATTTCGAAGGATCACCCGGATTTTGCGGAAGATAAACTGGAAAAAGAGTCAGAGCTTATAGATGAGCAGATAATTGAAGTTATATCTTCTGAAATTAAAAAAAGGAAAGATGCGATTGTTTTATATGAGCAGGGCAATAGGCAGGAATTGGCTGATAAAGAAAAAAAGGAAATAGAAATTTTAAAAGAATATCTGCCTGAGCAATTATCCGAAGAAGAATTAAAAGAAATAGTTGTCGAGGCAATTGCATCCACGGGCGCCAAGGAAATGAAGGACATGGGGAAAGTAATGGCAGATTTAAACCCAAAGATAAAAGGTAGGGCGGATGGAGGGCAAGTAAGTAAAATTGTAAAAGAATTATTAACTAAAGTTGGATAAAAGGCGAACGTAGTTCGTTTTTTATTTTGCAAAAGTGCATGGAAAACCAAAATCAAACAGTTGTTACTCAAAAAAATCTTTTGCCGGTTATAGAATTATTTAAAAAAAGCTTCGATGCTTATTGGAAAAAGATCTGGACGTTGGCGGGGATAACATTGTTTAGCCTTTTAGGGATTTTGGCTCTTCTGCCTTCTATATTAATTATTTTAATAATAAACTTTAGCCAACCCAAAAATTCTTTTCCGGGGATAACATTAATTTTAGTTTATGTGCTTTTAATACTGATAGGAGCTTTTTTCTGCATACTTATAGGCTTATGGTCGCAGACGTCGCTGTACTATGCTGTAAACGAAGATAGCGCTGGCGTTAAACAATCACTGGCAACAGCTTGGAAAAAAATAGCGTCATTTTTTTGGGTATCTCTTTTGGTTAGTCTGGCAGTTTTTGGAGGATTTATTTTATTAATAATCCCAGGCATTATATTTTCTGTTTGGTTTACCTTTTCTGTGTTTGTTTTCATTTGCGAGGGCTTAAAAGGATCTTCGGCCCTAAAAAGAAGCAAGCAATTAGTTCAGGGACATTGGTGGCCCGTGTTTGGGAGAATAATAGTTTTAAGTATCATAGTATTGCTTATCTCGTGGATTAAATTTTTTGGACCAATTATAAATATGTTTTTCGTCGCCCCTTTCAGTATTGTTTTTATGTATACCTTGTACAAAGACCTGGTGGGAGCAAAAGGTTAAATATGAAAAATTAAATTATATCAAAAAACCGTCCTTCGACAAGCTCAGGGCGGTTTTTTGCTGAACACCTCAATCCGGTCTGAGGTGTTTGACATTTGTTCAAAACAGCGCCGATATTGATATATAACATCGCGTTCATTAATACTTGACTTTTTTAAAATATCCAACCATAATGCAAGATAATTAAAATTAATACAAATTAGTCTAACAAACTGATTCGTAAACATTATATGAAAAATTATACACGTCTGTTTTTAGCAATAACTATGTTTTTAGGTGTTG
>CAZMKW010000005.1:0-3079 GCA_964567205.1 uncultured Candidatus Saccharibacteria bacterium
AAGTACCATCCGGACATAATTTTGCTTCCAGTGTGCAAGCGACAGGATTTTGCTGAAAATGGAAAATTCTATTTAACCAACCCCAACTAAAAGGGTTCCACCAGGTGGCCAAAGCAATTTGCGGAACAATTACGGCCAACGCCAGCGCGATTATTAAAAACTTAAAATATTTATTTTTCATAAGTTTATTTTTTAATTTTAAAACCTATTTCTTTTTTAGGTTTAATTTTATCCTCGAGCAAAAACCCTATTGCATCGAAAATTTCTTTTATTTTTCCGTCATATCTTTTTTCCATTTCCATAACTTTTCGTTGCAAGGCTTCATTTGTTGCCAGTAGCTCTCTAATCCTCGCTAGTGTGCGAATTATTTGTATATTTGCCTGAATTGCCTTTTTACTTTTTAAAACACTGGACAACATTGCAACACCCAATTCACTAAAAGCATAATTACCCCACCCGCCCCTCTGCAAGGTCACAAATTGTGATCTTGCTAATTTTACCTCCTCCCTAGTAAGTTGAAACATAAAATCTTCCGGAAATCTTTCAATATTTCTCTTAACTGCCTGATTCAAAACCCTCACCTCCACGCCGTAAAGCTCGGCTAAATCGCGGTCTATCATAACTTTCCGGTTGCGGAAAATATAAATTTTATTAACTATTCTCTCGCTTGGAATTATGATTATATCTTTATTCATATTTTTTGCTACACTTTTTTCCAATCGTCGGGTTGCTCTTCTTGTTGTTGGTGTTCCGGGACTTCCGCTTCTTCAGATTCCGACTCGTCTCTTCCTCCTCCGGGAACTAATTGTACGTTAGATATACTGCCAGATGACGATCCCGAGTTCTCATAAACTTCTCTCGGCTTTGCCCCGTCAGCCGGACCCACAATTCCTTTTTCTTCCAGAATATCAATCAAACGTGCGGCTCTTGAATAGCCTATGCGTAGTCTTCTTTGTAAAAATGAAGCAGATGCTTTTTTAGTTTCTAAAACTATTTTCTTTACTTCTTCAAACAATGGGTCCTCATCTGCTCCTGCAAAAAACACCTCTCCTCCATCTTTGCCCGCTTCCGGCTGTTCGAGACTCTCTGCTAAACTTTGACTGAGAGCTGACTGCGAATCTTGCATTTTTTTGCCCTGGTCTACGAGAAAGGCGGCCACTTTTTGGACTTCCTTTTCAGAAATATATGGTCCTTGTATCCTGGAAAGCTTTGACGACTTTGATGAAAGGAAGAGCATGTCTCCCGCGCTCAATAATTTTTCGGCGCCGGATGTGTCTATAACCGTTCTTGAATCAACCTGTGAAGAAACCTGGAAAGTAATCCTGGTTGGCACATTGGCCTTAATTAAACCCGTGATAACTTCTACCGACGGCCTCTGTGTGGCTAATACAAGGTGAATTCCGGTCGCCCTCGCCATCTGCGCCAATCTTACCACGCCCGCCTCTATCTCTCTGCCCTTAGCTGCCATTAAGTCTGCCAATTCATCAACCACAAAAACAATATACGGCATCTGCAATCCTGAGGCAATTATGGATTTATTTGAATTGTAAGATGCTAAATTTCTTGCAGGAACTTCAGAAAAAACTTCGAATCTTCTTTCCATTTCCCTTGTTAGCCATTGCAAAGCATTTATTGTCTTTGTTGCGTCATAAATCACCGGACACAATAAATGAGGTATATCATTGTAGTGCTGAAACTCAACTCTTTTTGGGTCAACCATGATCATCCTCAAGTTGTCGGGAGTACATTTGTATAACAAGCTTAAAATTAAAGTATTTAAAAATATAGTTTTACCGGTTCCCGTAGCCCCTGCAACCAATAAATGTGGACCGTCTGTTATATCTGTAAAAACCGGGGCTCCGGAAACATTGCGACCCAAGGCAACTAGTAATGGACTTGTGGCATCTTGGTAGCCCGGCTGAGATATTAGATTCCTTAAGGTCACAATTGATCTTACTTTGTTTGGCACCTCAATTCCAACCAATGATTTTCCGGGAATTGGGGCTTCAATTCTAATAGGATGGGCTGCTAAAGCTAATGCCAGATTATTTGATAGTGTTGTAATTTTTGAAAGTTTTACTCCTTCGGCCGGCTTAAAGGCGTATTGCGTAACAGTAGGACCAACATTAACTTCAGCCATTTCAACTGGAATGCCAAAATTCTCCAGCGTGCTTTTAATTATCATTGAATTTTCCTTAATATTCCCTGAAGTCGGAGACGATTCGTTTTTAGTTAACAAATCAAGCGGAGGTAGAACATAATTATTTTTGTTAGCAGTGATCGCTTTTTTAATATCTGCTTTTTCTGGCTCTTCGTTCCCCTTTTTAAATAAAGTTATCCTCGAAGGTTCTAATTTTGGCTTCTCCTGCTTTTCTTGTTTCCCCTGATCTATGCCCTTAATCTTTACGTTATCCTGATCTTGCCTATTTACTGCAAAGGTGGGCTTTTCTTCCTCTTTTTCCTTTTTAGGAAATTCTTGCCATATAAATTGCAAAAATATAAATAGTCCGATTAACAGAATAGCGGCAAATACAATATTAGCAACCAGGGCTCCAAAAAGACCGGCAAATAACTTTGCAAGTAAGAATCCAATCCATCCTCCATCTTTCTGGGTAAGATCCCTAACTGCTAAAATTCCGGCGACACCCACTAGAGAGATTAAAACTGCCAAACCCATTGCTAAATTTTTTCCCCTCTTTCTGGTTTTTAAAAATATTAGCCCGGCGACAAACAAAAATAATGGTAGAAGATAAAAAGTCTTGCCGATTAAAAAATCACAAGTTTTTGCAATCACCTCGCCGGCTAGTCCGGCTTTATTAAAATAAGGAAAAGACAAAACAATAATTGTTGCAATTAAAAACATCAGGATCGCCCTGATCCATCTTTTTGCCCACGAGCTTAAAAGCGAATCTTTTTTAACTTCTTTCTGCCCTTTTCCGTTATTTATATTTTTCCCGTTTTTAGAGTTATCTTTTTTAGCCATTTTATTAATTATTATATCATTATACTCTCTGTATTATATTCCTTCAAGCCGGTTTCTGCACAACAAAATACCCCGCTTTTTAGGGCGGGGTATTTT
>CAZMKW010000005.1:3179-25891 GCA_964567205.1 uncultured Candidatus Saccharibacteria bacterium
GGTATAAATCCTGTTCCAACCGGAATAAGTTTTCCGATAATAACGTTTTCTTTTAATCCGCGGAGCTTGTCTTCTTTACCTTCGAGGCAGGCTTTAATTAAAACTCTGGAAGTTTGCTGGAAGGAAGCTGCCGACAAAAATGATTCTGAATTCAAGGCAACCTCTGAGATACCAAGCAATATTTGGACGCCAATTGGGGGAGCTTTTTTATCTGCCTCCAGTCTTTCAACTTCTTCATTGAAAATTGCCCTCTCTACCACCTCACCCTTTATCCAGGCCGAATCCCCCTCGTCTTTAACTCTAATCCTAGAAAACATCTTCTGGATAACTATTTCTATGTGTTTATCATTGATATCAACTCCTTGTGAAGAATAAATCTTTTGAACTTCCTGCAAAACATATCTTTGGGCGACTTCAAGGCCAGATCCTTTATATAGTTTTTTCAAATCCAAACTGCCGTCACATAGAGGCTGATTTTCTTTAATGTCCTGCCCCTTTTCAACTATAATTGCAATTCTCCCTGGAATTTTATATTCCATTATATCTTTTTTACTACCCTCTTTCTTAATGGGCTGTATCTTAACGATTCTGCTTTCCTCATCAATACCCACAACTTTTCCTTCAGTTAAAGACATTACGGCTTCTCCTTTTGGAGCCCTGCATTCAAAAATTTCTTCAATTCTTGGTAAACCCTGTGTAATATCACCAGCCCCAACAATTCCTCCTAAATGGTGTGTTCTAAGTGTCAACTGGGTTCCAGGTTCACCGATTGCCTGTGCCGCTACTATACCAACCGCTTCGCCCATTTTTATCAAACTATTTCTTCCTAAATCCCATCCATAACATTTTTGGCAAACTCCAGTAGAAGATCTACATGTTAAAGGCGAAGCAACAACAATTCTTTCAATACCCTTCTCTTCTACGATTGCCTTTGCGGCTTGCCAATCAATCAATTGATTTTTTTTAACAAAAACCGTTTTATTATGCTCGACAGTTTCCATGGCGGTTCGCCCGACTATCTTGAAAATAAAGTTCTGCTCAATCGCATCAGCGTCTTTTTTATAGACGGTTAAACCGGTTTTATCTCCACAATCTTCTTCTGTGACAATTACGTCGTGGGCCACATCAACTAATCTCCTTGTTAAATATCCCGCAGAAGAAGTTCTTAAGGCTGTGTCGGCAGTACCTTTTCTGGCTCCGTGAGTTGAAATAAAATATTCCAAAACATTAAAACCCTCTGTAAAGGATGATTTTACAGGAAGCTCAATAATATCTCCTGATGGATTGTTCACCAATCCTTTCATTCCTGCCATCTGAACCGGCTGAGCCCAAGTTGCCCTAGCTCCGGCTGAAATAATAGACATAACCGGGCCGTTTGGCGGAAGTGTGGTTTTTAATAATGCCTCCAATTTTGTTTTAACTGTCTGCCAAATCAAAATTTTCTGGGATGTTTTTTCCTCCGGGCTTAACAGTCCTTTTTCAAAATGACTGTCAATTTGTTTCACTTCTTTTTCCGCTGTATCAATTAGCCCTTTCTTTTCTTTCGGCACAATCAGGTCGTCCATACCCCAACTTACGCCAGACAATGTGCAGTGTTCAAACCCTAAAGTCTTAATTCTATCTATAACAACAACTGCATCTTCATTTGGATATTTTTCAATAATTTCTCTAACCAAACCCTTTAGTGCCTTGTTATCAATTAATTTATTCACATACGGATAGTCCTCGGGTAAGCTGGAATTAAAAATTAATCTGCCAACAGTTGTTTCTAACATTTCAAATTTTTCGGACTTCGGATGCGGAAGTTTAATTAAGTCGTTCTGTTTTAAAAATCCGTATTCAAAAGCTGTTGTAGCCTCAGAGGCGCTTGAGTATACTTTTATATCCTCGGGTTTTTGCGGATTTGTACTGTCTAATTTAGTCAAATAATAACTACCCAAAGCAATATCCCTAAATGGTCCCATTACTGGCATTCCTGTTGCCGGCCTTAAAAGATTTAAGGTTGAAAGCATAATTTCTCTAGCTTCTTTTTGCGCTTCGTCAGATAATGGCAAATAAACTGCCATTTGGTCTCCGTCAAAGTCAGCATTAAAAGATTCGCAAACCAAAGGATGCAATTTTATTGTTTCTCCTTCTGTCAAAATCGGCTTAAATGCCTGTATTCCAAGCCTGTGCAAAGTTGGAGCTCTGTTTAATAAAACTAATTTGTCTTTTATAATCTCTTCCAATATAGCCCACACTTCCGGAGTTTTTTCTTCAACCAAACGGGCAGCTCCGCGGATGTTATATGCTAATTCTTTATCTAAGATTCTTTTAATTACAAATGGCTTAAAAATTTCTAAAGCCAATGTTTTTGGTAAGCCACATTGTGAAAAATGTAATTCCGGACCAACGGCAATAACAGATCTCCCAGAATAATCAACACGTTTTCCCAAAAGATTCTGCCTGAACCTTCCCTGTTTTCCCGCCAGCATTGCAGCTAAAGATTTCAACAATCTTTTTCCCCCAGTTGTCGCGGTTGTTGTAACTCCCTTTCTCATCTCATTATCAATCAAAGCGTCAACAGCTTCTTGCAACATTCTCTTTTCGTTCCTAACAATTACCGGAGGAGCTTTTATTTCCTGCAAATATTTTAATCTGTTGTTTCTATTTATGACTCTTCTATATAAATCATTTAAATCTGACGAAGCATATCTTCCTCCATCTAGTTGTACCATTGGCCTTAAATCCGGTGGCAAAACTGGTAAGACGTCCATAAACATCCATTCTGGCCTTATATTTGCTCTCAACATTCCCTGGAAAAGTTTCAACCTTCTTAAAACTTTTTTCTTCATGGCCGGCGGAGCCTCTCTGGCTTCCTGGGCTATTTTATCGGTTTCTTTTTTTAAATCAATTTTTGAAAATATTTCTTTTACAACTTCTGCTCCCGTTCCCGCTTCAAAAACCTCTCCATATTTCATGGAAATAGTATGATACAAAACCTCTGATAAAATCATTAAAGGTTTAATATCTAAAAGTTCCTCCTTGGCTTTCTCTCTTGCCATTTTTAAATCATTTTTTGCAGCTTCGGTTTTTTCTTTCTTCACCTTTGACTTGTATTCCGATTCAATAGCCTCCATAACTCTATCCCTTGCCTCTTCATCAACTTTAGTAATTATATATGAAGAAAAATAAATAACTTTTTCTAACTGTTGTGAGCTTTTATCTAAAACCAAACCCATTCTTGAAGGGACCCCCCTCAAAAACCAAATATGAGATACCGGAGTGTACAACTTAATATGCCCCATTCTTTCCCTTCTTACAGAAGACTTTGTAACCTCAACCCCGCATCTATCGCAAACAACTCCTTTATATCTTATCCTTTTGTATTTTCCGCAAGCACACTCATAATCTTTTTCAGGTCCAAAAATTCGTTCATCAAAAAGCCCGTCCTTTTCAGGCTTTTGGGTTCTGTAGTTAATAGTTTCCGGCTTAATCACCTCGCCATGAGACCATGACATTATGTCATCGGGCGAAGCAATTTTAATTCTTATTGATTCTAAGTCTAATACTCGCATGGGTTTAGGTTTTTAATAATTATGAGAGAAAAAAATTAAAAGTTGAAACTATTTCTTATAATCTCTATTGTCTCGCCTGTCTTCTCTGTCATCTCTTAATTCTCGCGGGCGCTCTTTTACCTCCACCGCCATGCCGAGAGATTTCAATTCAGCAACGAGCAAGTTAAAAGAAGCAGGAATGTTTGGATTTCTAATTGGTTCGCCCTTCAAAATAGACTCATAAGCCGCAGCCCTTCCTTGAACGTCGTCAGATTTAATTGTAAGCATTTCTTGTAAAGTATGAGCAACTCCATATCCTTCCAGTGCCCAGACTTCCATTTCTCCGAATCTCTGACCTCCAAATTGCGCTTTTCCTCCCAATGGTTGTTGAGTGATTAAGGAATAGGGACCGATAGATCTGGCGTGAACTTTGTCGTCAACCATGTGGATTAATTTCATCACATACATATATCCAACTGTAATCGGTTTTGGAAACGGCAATCCAGTTCTGCCATCGTACACCGTTACTTGTCCGGATTCTGGCAAACCAGCCAATTTTAACTCTCTTTTCACATCTTCTTTATCAGCTCCCAATAATGCAGGAGAAATTGCGATGTAATTTAATTTGTGAGCTGCCCATCCTAAATGGGTCTCTAAAATCTGTCCCAGATTCATACGAGAAGGAACCGACAACGGAGAGACTATCAAATCAATAGGAGTTCCATCGGCCAAGAACGGCATTTCGTGTTCAGCCAAAATTTTTGAAACAACTCCTTTGTTTCCGTGCCTTCCAACCAATTTGTCTCCAACCTTTGCCTTTCTAGTTTCAGCAATTTCAACTCTAATTCTTTTAATGACTCCCGGCTCCAATTTATGCCCAAGATCCCTTGAAAATATTTTAACATTAGTGACTTTCCCTTTTTTTCCGTGCTCCATCCTTAAAGAAGAATCTTTAACATCCTTTGCCTTTTCTCCAAAGATTGCTCTTAACAACCTTTCTTCTGGAGTTAACTCTGCCTCTCCTTTTGGAGAAATTTTTCCAACCAAAATGTCATTTGGGCCCACTTCGGCTCCAACTCTTACAACTCCTTCTTCATCTAAATCTTTCAATTTTTCTTCCCCTACGTTTGGAATATCCGAGGTCGTAACTTCGGGCCCAAGTTTTGTTTCACGCACGTCACACGTAAAATCTTCTATATGTATAGAAGTAAACTCATCTTCTCTCACCAATTTTTCGTTGATTGTAATCGAATCCTCAAATCCTCCTCCTCTTAATGGTAAGAAACAAACTAAAATATTTCTGCCCAAAGCCAGCCTGCCCTGCGAGATTGCGGCGCCATCAGCCAACACGTCTCCTTTTTTAACTTTTTCTCCTTTTGCAACTATGGGTCTTTGGTGAAAACAAGAATATTGGTTGGTTCTAACAAAGGTCTGCAACTCGTAATCTTCCTCCTGTTTTTTACCCGAAAAATCATATTCTACTTTAATATGCTGGGCATCCGCCTCTATTACAACTCCATTTCCCTCGGCAAGCACTACTTGGCCGGAATCTCTGGCAACATTTCTTTCAGTTCCCGTTCCAACTAAGGGGGCTTCCGGTCTTATCAACGGAACAGCTTGTCGTTGCATGTTTGATCCCATAAGAGCCCTGGAAGCGTCGTCGTGATTTAAAAATGGGATTAGAGAGGTAGCAACTGAAATAAATTGTTTTGAAGAAACATCGATATAATCAATACTGTCAATTTCAACTTCAGCCGGTTCACCCTTTACCCTCGCCTCAACTTTATTTGGCTCAACTTCGGGTGTAATTTTTAATGAATCCGTTAATGGAACTGAAGCTGGAGCTATATTGTGTCTTTCTTCTTCTTGGGCTGAAAGATATTCTATATCATCAGACACTTTTCCGTTTTTTACTTTAAAATAAGGAGCCTCAATAAATCCATAAGGATTAATTCTGGCAAAAGAAGCCAAGTGTCCCACCAAACCAACGTTAGGACCTTCTGGAGTTTCAATAGGACAAATTCTGCCATAGTGAGATGGTTGCACGTCTCTAACTTCAAAACCCGCTCTTTCCCTAGTTAATCCGCCAGGACCCGTTGTTGTTAATCTTCTTTTGTGCTCTAATTCTGCTAATGGATTTTCATTATCCATAAACTGCGAAAACTGCGAAGAAGTATAAAACTCTTTTACAACAGCTATCAATGGCCTTGGATTTATCAACTGTATAGGAGTTACCGTGCCCACTTCCAGTGTAGACATTTTATCTTTAATAATCCTTTCCATTCTCATCATTCCAACCCTCAATCTGTTTTGCAAAAGTTCAGAAAGTGTTCTTACTCTTCTGTTTCCTAAGTGATCAACCTGATCAGCTTTTGCCATCGGATCGTTGTTTAATCTGATAACCTCTTTTACAACCTCAACGATATCTTCTATTTTTAAGATTCTATCTTCTTTTGAAATTTCTTTGTTTAAATCTTTAGGAGCCAAACCTGGTAATCTCAGCCATGTTTTCCATCTTCCTACTTTTGACAAGTCGTATCTGTCAAAATTAAAAAACATATTAAAAATCAGGTCCTGGGCGGTATCTGGTGTTACCAGGTCTCCCGGTCTTAACCTTCTATATACTTCAACTAAAGCCTCTTTTTGATCTTTACAGGTATCTCTCTTTAAAGTTTCTTTTATATATTTTATTTCTCCCGTGTCTGTATCTTCAAATGCTTTTTCAACTTTTTCAATTCCGTCCAAACCCAAGGCCATAAGCAAAGTGGTAGCAGGCACCTTCCTTTTTCTGTTAATTTTTACTCCGATAAACCCGGACTCTTCTGTCTCAAATTCCAGCCATGCACCCCTGTTAGGAATTATTTTAGAACCAAAATAATTTTTTCCCCTTGAGGTTCTCATTGTAAAAAAGGCTCCGGGAGATCTAATAAGTTGAGATACAACAACCCTTTCAACTCCATTTACAACAAAAGTGCCCCTTTCTGTCATAACGGGAAAATCAGCCATATACACTTCCTGCTCTTTTACTTCCTTTGTTTTTAGGTTTACGAGCTTTATTTTGACCCTTAAAGAAGATTCTAAAGAGTCATTATTTTTTTTGGCTTCCAAACCATTTTTATAATTCGGTTTTGAAAGCTTATAATCTTGAAACCAGAGCTCAAACTCTTTACCGGTATAGTCTCTGATTGGAGAAATTTCTTCTAATAATTCTTTTACTCTTACTTTCCAAAAATCTTCCCACGTTTCCTTTTGCATGGTCAAAAGGTGGGGAGTTGAGAAAGAGAGCTTAGATTTTGAAAAGTTCTTTACTTTGCTTATAATTTCTGCCATTTATAAATTTTCGCGAGGATAGTTCTTGCCCCACGGTTAAGAATAAAAAAACTTTGTTATAAAAACACAAAATACCCTTTTGTAGTTCAGGGTATTTTTCCCCTCGCCTAATTTTAATCTTGTCAACTTTCTTTATGTAATAAAAAATTACAAGACGAGGGTTTCGATTTTTTTAGAGTAAAGTGGCCACTTCTTATTTACGGCCCATTGATCAGATGAGCCTAATGTAATTACATCTTATTCCTTTTTATTAAAGATGTCAAGAGTTATGGTCTATCGTTTTATTTTTATGCCTTGAAGAATACCTAAGAATATAAAACTGCCTATCAGGCCAGATCCTCCGTAACTTACAAACGGCAGATAAATTCCCACAACGGGCAATATAGAAAGATTCATTCCTATATTGATAAAAAACTGGGCTATTAAAATAATCGCAAATCCTGAGGCAAAAAGGCGAGGGAAGTTTGATTGCGAGTCAATGGCTATTTTTAGAATGCGCCAAATCAAAAAACCGTATATTCCAAATAAAAATAAAACTCCGACCATCCCCCACTCTTCAGCTAATACCGAAAAAATAAAGTCTGTGTGTGGCTCAGGCAAAAATCCGTATTGCACCTGGCTTCCCTTTCCCAGGCCTTGTCCAAAAATCTGCCCCGATCCGATTGAAATTTTTGTCTGGTTTTGTGACCAAGAAGCGCCCAAATAATCGCGGGGCATTAAAAAGGCGGTGACTCTCTGCTTTTGATAATCTTTAAGCAAAAACATCCAGGAAAAAGTTGCCAGCAAAATAAAACACAAAGAAAGAATCAAAAAGTGTTTTAATTTAATTCCCGATACTAATAAAATCCCCAGCCATATCATTAATAAAACCAATGTTCCGCCCATATCGGGCTTCATAAAAACAAGCAGAACCGGAAAAAGAACATAGAGGCCAGAATAAAAAATGTGCCGAAACTTATACATTTCAACGTGACGCATAGAAAAATATTTTGCCAATAAAATCACCAAAACAATTTTTGCGGGCTCAAGCGGGTCCAACGACAAAAATCCTATCTTATACCAACCTCTCGTACCCCTGATCAGGGGAGCAAAAAAATAAAGCCCGGCAAGCAAGAACAGACATATGCCGTATAAAACCAGTATTAAATAAGAATTATTTCTCAAAATTCTGTAATCAAAAAAACTTATTACAAGCATCATTAAAAATCCGACCACAAAAAAGGCGATCTGTTTTTCAAAATTTCCAAAATCTCCCTTAGCCAATGAAACGCTATAAATAGATACCAGGCCAAACCCCACAAGCAAAATTGCGGGAATTATCACGCCCCAGTCTAATTTTTTTATATGAGATAAAAAAGACACCTTTTATTTTTTTATAATTTCTAAAAATTGTTTTTCTGAGAGGATTTTTACACCGAGTTTTCCGGCTTTTTTTACCTTACTCCCCGGCTCTGATCCTACTATAACATAACTGGTTTTTGAAGACACAGATTCTGAAATTTCTCCGCCAAACTCCCTGATTTTTTGCTTTGCTTCGTCCCGCGCCATAGTTTTTAGGCTTCCGGTTAACACAAAGCTCAACCCGCTCAATTTCCCGTTTTGAGCTTTAAAATTTGAACTTTGAACTTTTACAAATTTTTGGAGCCGTTCCAAAAATTTTAAATTATCTTTATTTTGAAACCACTCAAAAATTGATTTTGAGACGACGGGACCAATATCTAAAATTTTATCAAATTCCTCTAATTCCGCTTCTTTTATTTTTTTAATACTGGCAAAATACTTTGCCAAATCAATAGCTGTTTCTTCTCCAACGTTTCTAATTCCCAAAGCATAAATAAATTTTGCCAAAGTAATTTCTCTTTTATCTTGAATTGATTTTATTAAATTTTCTGCTGATTTTTCTGCGAACCTCTCCAAATTTTTAACATCTCCTTCTTTCAATTCAAATAGGTCGCTTGGATCTTGCACCAATCCTTCGTCTAACAATCTATCAATAATTTTTGGCCCCAAACCATCTATATTAAATGCTGTTCTGGAAACAAAATGGTAAAAATTTCTTCTTTTTTGTGCAAAGCAATTTTTATTCGGACATCGGGAAACAACTTCCCCTTCCAGTCTTACAAGCCCTGTTCCACACGATGGACATTTTTCTGGCATCTTAAAGTTTTTTTCGTGACCGGTTCTTAACTCGGTCAAAACTCTCGCGATGTCCGGAATCACGTCTCCCGCCCTTCCCACTATCACCGTGTCTCCTATTTTTAAACCCAGCCTTTTAATTTCATCTTCGTTGTGTAAAGTAGCCCTTGTAATCGTAATTCCTGTAACCTGAACCGGCTCTAAAATTGCAACTGGAGTCATGGCTCCCGTTCTGCCGACTTGGATTTTAATATCCAAAACTTTTGTAGTGGCTTGCGCTTGCGGAAATTTATAAGCAATCGCTCCCCTTGGGGCTTTCCCCACAACGCCCAATTTTTCAAAAATTTCATTATTGTTTATTATTACTACCACTCCGTCGATTTCATAATTTAACCTCTCCCTCTCTTTCATCCAGTGTTCGCGAAACTGAAAAACCTCCTCTAACGACTTACAATATTTGTTGTGACCATTCGTTTTAAATCCTAATTCTTTTAATGTTCTATGTTTACCTTCGTGCGTGGTTTCTCCAAAGCTTGTCAGTAAGTCGTATGCGAAAGAATCGAGCTTTCTACCTGCTGTAATTTTTGGATCCAATTGCCTTACAGACCCCGCTGCAATATTTCTTGGATTTGCATAAACGGCCAATCCTTTTTCTCTTTGCTCTTTATTTATTCTCTCAAACTCTTTTTTTGTAATAAAAACTTCTCCGCGCACAATTAGCTCTTTTTTATTCTCAATCTGTAAGGGTATTGCCTCAACCGTCTTTAAATTTTGAGTTATATCTTCGCCCACATTTCCATCCCCTCTTGTAGAACCTGTCTGTAAAAATCCATTTTCATAAATCAGCTCAATTGCCAAGCCGTCAATTTTTAATTCGCAATAAAAATTTATCCCTTGTTTCTCTTTTTCATTTAAAAGTTTTATAAATCTTTCCTGCCAGTCCTCCATGTCCTCTTTAGAAAAAGCATCATTAAAAGAAAGCATCCTTTGCTGGTGCTTTATTTTTTTGAATTCCTTAAGCGGTTTTCCGCCGACTCTTTGAGTTGGTGAATCTGGCGTTACCAAATCCGGAAACTTTTGTTCTAGGTCAAAAAGCTCCTTTTTCAAGGAGTCTATCGCTGCATCCGATATCTCTTGCTTGTCTAAAACATGATAAAGATATCGATGATGATTTATAACTTCTTTAAGTTTTTTTATTCTATTTTTTACTTCTTCTTTTTCCATAACTTAAAAGTTATCCGGGAGTAACTATGATGCTCGTACAAGAACCGTTCGGATCATACCCGCCGACACTTATATAATAAGTCCCGGGACCATTAGAAGTCCACGTTCCATGCCAATCAACACCTCTGTTGCCAAGGTCATTCAATTCTACTTGATCTATCGGCGCCGTTCCGCCTTCTTCATATATATATGCTGTAACCTCATTTACGGGATCAGTAACAACTGAAATATCTATTACTACATTATTATGAAGAACTTTAAAAGTAGTCCCCGAGTCGTTTATGCTCGGGCCAAAGCCAGTTTTAACATCTCCCGTAATATCTAAATTTACAGCCCTGCTTGTATTTAAATAAGTTCCAACTGATTTTAACTGTCCTACAGAGAGCGGACATGACCCCTCTCGCGGAAGATCATAAACATTGATAACCGTATCGTAATATTTTCGCGGGGTTGTTGCCATGGTAGTTTTAAAAATAATTGTGCAATTTGTGCAATCTGTACAGCCACCAGTAGAACCGGGGCTGACGGAACACGTCCCGCTATCGTAACCCGTTACAAAAGAGTTATCTATCGCGTCGCAAATATTGCAAATACCTCTCACTGATCCCGTGGGTATTACCTGCCTATCATAATAAAGAACTTTTTCAGCTCCGCTGTCAGCTGCGAAAAAACTAACCATAGAATCGCTCATATTTTTTATAATCTTCACTTCACTATATAAAAGTACGCTTATAGACAAAACCACAGCTAATATTATTATCATTACAAAAAACGTGATAATCAACGACACTCCCGCCTGCAACGCCTTTGGCTCGTCCGCAATGCTTCGCGTAGCGATGCGAGCGGGCGTAGTCAATGTGGGCAGGCCTTTTTGTTTATAATCAAACATTTTTATTGAACGTTAAGGTTCCTTTGCGAAACCGTTGTTTGGATTGTTCTCGAGACGTCATCCGGACTATCTTGAGAACCGCCTTTAATTTTAAAGCTCAAAAGCATTGTCACTCTTGGCTGAATACCATCCGTATTTAAAGCGCCACAGTCTTGAGGTGCGTTGTTATGACAAATATCCGCAGTGGCAGAACCATCCGAACCATTTACTGAAAACCGAACATCATTTATATAAAGGCCTGCTGGAGTAAGGGCAACCGCATCATTATCGTCGTCGCTATTTTTTAAACCCTTTAAAACGCCTGACGTATCTAAATAAAATTCTTGGCAGGCGCCATTGTCTGATGCGTTTATAAACTTTATACCATTAAATCTTGCGCTCTCATTATCGTATCTGGTTAATAAATAAACATATCCGGTATGATCTGGCGCTTCTGGTCCATAAGAAGCAACATCCTTTAGACAAGTTTCTACTGTTTCCGTTTTTGCCATTCTTAAGGCCTTAGACATACTCTCTTCTATATAGCTAATCTGGTTTAAAATCTGCTCTTCTGATAAAACCCTTCTCTGGTGCTGGATCATAGAGATAAAAATAGCAAGGGCCGCCCCGATTATGAATAAAAATATAGCCATAACCACGATGAGCTCAATAAGAGTAAACCCCGCACCACTTTTGCGCCCCAACTGTTCAACGCCATTTGAACATCTCTTTTTCAAAAAAAAGTTTTCCTCCACGAAGGGAGTTTGTGGCAAAAGTGGTGCTGGGTAATCCCCCTTTTTTATTTTTTGCATATTAATTTTAATATTTATTGGGAATTATAATTATACCAATTATATAGTGTTTCTTCGGCCGTAACACAATTAGAAGGATTACACTTAGATGAATCGGCTGGATCTGCGCTTCCGGCCATAACTAGATCATTTAAAATAGTCGCTTTTCTATCCCAAGAAGTTTCTACAATAACTTTTAAAATATGGTCTGATTTTCCCTCAACATCTGTATCTGCGAGAGGTGTAATTATAATCCGTCTTTTAAATTTTGTAGCTGTGCTAAGGTTTGTCTTATTATAATCGTAAAAACCATTTTCATTATTTATATATAAATAATCTACATCTGTGCCCGCCCACAGATATATTGGAAACTCCCCAGTGTCGCCGGTGCCCGTTTTATAGTCTGCCCTGCATCCTCCTAAGGGATTTCCGCTTATATCGCAACCAGTGAGTTCGCGGTCCCATGTGTAACCCAAATCAGGGTGGAGATCCATATTTAGCCAATTTGTGTCCCTTATATTTCTTACTATCTCTATACCCTCCTGTGTTAAATAGGTTGCCGTAAGGCGGTCTACCGCGTCAGAGGTTAAAATAAGAACAATTGAAAAAGCAGTAAAGATTCCAACAATCGCAAAAGACAAAATAAAAATAGCAATAATTATTTCTATTAGAGTAAACCCAGCACCATTTTTGCGCCCCAACTGTTCAACGCCATTTGAACATCTCTTTTTCAAAAAAAAGTTTTCCTCCACGAAGGGAGTTTGTGGCAAAAGTGGTGCTGGGTAAACCCCGTGATTTTTTTTCTTTTTAAAATTTACAAACATATTAATAATTATTAAATAAAACTGGTGTTGGGCAGATCCCTTGAAATTCCAATTTTCTTTTTTAATTCTCTAATTGCTTTACCATCATATTTTAACCTTTTTTCTCTCGTTCTGGCCATCTTTTCTGTTGAATATGCCTCATAATACAAAATACTCCATGGCATATATCTTTTTGTAAAAATTTCTTTGCCGCTATTATGCTCTCTTAACCTCCTTTCTAAGTCGTTCGTTGACCCTATATAAATTTCTTCCACCAATTAACTCTTCAGCACATAAACATAATACATATTAAAAATTTATAACTATTGGACCTCTATTAATCCAGAGCTGTTTATTGAAACTGCCCTAGCAAAACCATCCGTATTTTTTAAAACAATCCTAACTCCTAGGCCGGGATAATGTATCTCCTCTTCACTATTGTCTTGTATATTTATAGTCGGATTCGGTGGTTTAAAATTTATATTTACACCAGAGGATATGTTATTGTCGCTGGAATTATTAATAACCTCATCTATGGATAAACTTGGATTTTCTTTACTCACATCAATTACTTCTATAACACAATCTAACGCTCCTATTTGCTCTGCTTCACTGCATAATGAAGTACCTCCACTGTATTTTTGATCACCATTTACGTCTGCGTATATTACATATTGTTCTGTGGGCAGAGCGCCAACATAAATACCATACCCTTCTACATTTATCACTTCCTCGTTTGCATCATTTATTATAATCCCGGACAAACCCAAGTCCTGGGCGCTTCTTAGGTCCTGCGCCAATTTATATGTAGCCCTGGAAAGCGCCGACTGCCTTAAAATTTTAGGAAAATCAGCAATTATAACTAAAGAAAAAAGAACAATGAAAAAAATTGTGATACTAACTTCGATAAGAGTAATACCCTTTTTTAAATTTTTAAAGTCAAAAGTCATCTTATAATTGAGGTTACATACCATTGAATTATTTGAGAAGCCCAAAACATCGCCATAAAAGTTCCCATGATCAAAAATGGCCCAAAGGGTATTTCGCTTTTAAGCTTTTTTCCTTTAAAGATCATCAGCATCACTCCTATTATAGCACCAAAGAAAAATGCCAAAAATAACGCCACTAAAACATTAGAAAAACCCAATAGCAACCCCATTAAAATAGCTAATTTTACATCTCCAAAGCCCATCCACCTCCCCTTTGAAACTAAAAATATTGCCAGAAAAAATCCGGAAGCCACAATTACTGCAAAAAAATAATTTAATAAACTTTTAAAATCCAAAATCCCTAATGCAAAATCTAAAATACGTACGATGCCCACAATTCCAATTGCAGGAAAAAGAACCTTATCGGGAATTATATAATGCTTTAAGTCGTATATGAAAATAATTATTAAAACGCAAGCAATATAAAACGAAAAAGCGAGATTTAAAAACTTTAAGTTTGAACTTTGAAGACTAAAAATCGACAAAAATATCAACGCAGTTGACGCTTCTACAATCGGGTATTGCCAAGATATTTTGTTTTTGCAATAACGGCATTTTCCTTTCAAAAATAAAAAACTAAAAACCGGAAATAAATCCAACCACGAAAGTTCATGTTTGCAGTTAGGGCAAAAGGATCTCCCCTTCAAACTTTTTTCTTCTTCCTTCGCCACTCCGTAGCCATCTGCGGAGGCGGGTAGCTTTCTATATATATAGCAGTTTAAAAAACTGCCGATACACAGCCCTAACAAAAAGATAAAAGTTCCTATTAAATAATTAATAACCATTAAATAATTTTATCATTTCTTATATAAAAAAAACAGAGTTCAATAGAGAACTCTGTTTTTTGATTCTAACTCTACGGAAAAACTACTCAGCGGTCCCTACTTGCAGGAAGGTGTTGCGTTTGCGCAATGAGTTTCGGCGATATAGCCGACATATCCAGTGCTATCTACACACCAAATAGTCTGACCGGTAGTTGTGTCTTTAAGAGGCGCTTCCACGCAGTATGCTAAGCCAGTAGTTGCCGTAATACCAGTTGTAGGGGCAGAGTTGGCTGCTGTGATAGCGATAATTGCTGCCGAAACTGCGGGGTCGCTCGTAACTGAAAGATATGTTCCACCTCCTCCAGCGGGCGTATCGTCAGTGGCTCTTGAATAAAATACTGCCGCTGCGGTTGCAATTGTTGACATATTACCCTTTATGGCTGCGTCTTTACCCTTGTTGATATATGAAGTTACGTTTACTAATACGATGGCAGCCAAAACTGCGATGATTGCGATAACTACGATTAACTCAATAATTGTAAAACCTTTTGATTTATTCATTTTTTTGTTTGATTTTTTGTTATATTTTTAATTTGAGTTTCGCCAAGTCATACAACCTGGCGTCCCGTCGGATGACGGGACGACCTTTATATAATATATACTTTCTTATATTTTACAAAATTAAAGAAAACTACGCAATAGCAAGATGTGGATAACTTAAACGCAGATACGTGTGGTTAAGGACATTTAAAACTTACCCCCACAGAATTAAGACATTGGGTATTAGTTATTTCTTTTTTTATGCCTCTACTGTCTACGCAATAAGCGCTATTAGAATCGGTAAATTTTTTAACGCAGGCGGCCCAAGCCTGACTCTCGGCGTAACAACAAATTCCGGCAGGATTTGCGGTTGACGTCCAATCATCCGGATCATTTATATCGCCACCAAAACAAGCTCCGTCAGGGTTTTGTGGCATTTGCCTGATAGCGTTTTGCATAGCACTATTACCATTTTGTCCCGGGTTACAAAAACCATCGTAGTTATTTCCCACGTTATAAAAAACTTCTCCGGCAGGAATTAAGATGGCCAAATTACCTAAGATGTTGGAGTCCTTGCCCTTGCTTATATATTGACTAACTGCAAACATAATAATTCCGGACAGTATGGCAATTATTACAATAACAACAATTAATTCAATTAAAGTAAAACCATCTTGCTTTTTTAAATTTACAACCATTTTAGAATTGTTTTAAATATTTAAAAACCTACAAACTACTCACTACAGACTACTCACTTATTTTTATATTGTGCTTAATGTCCCGTATAGCGGACTGATAACAGAAACTGCCAAAAAAGCGACTACTATTCCTAAAAAAATTATTAATACGGGTTCTAATAGCGCCGTAAATGTTTCTACCGCCATTTTTATCTCCTTATTATAGAAAGTAACTATTTCCATTAAATTTTTGTCCAACGTTCCGGTATCCTCACCCACCTGTATCATTTGCACCACAAACGGTGGAGCATAATCGGGATATTTTACAAACACAGAACTTATTTTTTCGCCTTCAGAAACCCTTTCTTCTGTTTCAGCTAAAATATTTCTGTAAACAGAATTCCCAACGGTATCCCTGGTGATTTCTAACGCCTTATTTATTGAAAGACCCGCGCCTATCAAAGTAGAAATATTTTCAGCGAACCTGACAAGAAAAATCTTTTTTAAAAACCCGCCAAAAAACGGCACTTTTAAAGACAATTGATCATACTTAATTTTTCCCTGCTTAGTTGTAAAATAATAAATTATAAATAAAACTAAAAAGATAAATCCGACCAACAAAATCCATCCATAACTTGCCAAAAAACCATAAAAACCAATCATCAAGCGGGTAAAAGCCGGAGGCTCTGAGGTTGTTTCTTTTAATAAATCTATAAGCCGGGGCATGACAAAAAATATAATTATAGGAATTATTGTAAATAAAACTACTATAACAAAGGCCGGATAAATTAAGGCTCCTCTTAATTGGGCTTCTATGTCGTGCTCCCTTTCTAAGTGCTCTGAAAGATAAGAAAGAGATTCTGAAATTTTTCCGGACGCCTCACCGGTTTTTATCAGGCTCACGTAAAAAATATTAAAAACTTCCGGGAATGCGCCAAACGCGCCCGATAAAGGATTACCCTCTTCAACCAGCTGGGAAATTTTTAAAATATTGTCTTTAAAAACCGGGTTTTTTGTTTGGACTGCCAAGCTTTTTAAGCTCTGGGTAACCGGTACCCGCGACTGCAACATTACAGCCAACTGCCTTGAGAAAATAGCCAAATCTTTTTTAGAAACCTTGTTTAAAAAACTGATGCTTTCTGTACGAAAAATTAAAGGAGTTTGCTCCTTTATAGATGTAACAAAAATATTGTATTTTTGCAGAAGAAGGGCGGCCGATTCTTTTGACGAAGCCTCAACCGTACCGGTTTCCATTTTTCCCTCCTTGGATCTGGCTTGATAAATATACTTCATAATCAGTTTGTAAAAATTCCTTTAAAATCTACTCATTTCTTACTCGTATTTATCTTAATAGATTTTTTATTTCTGATGGATCTAATGCATAATCAACTGCATTTTTCAAAGATATTTCTTTTCTTCTTACCAAATCAATCATGGCCCTGCTTGAAGAAATCATGCCCTCTTTAGCAGAAGTTTCTATAACAGCCGGGATTTCGTGTATCTTGTTTTCCCTTATCAAATTTGCAACAGCATTGTTACATATAAGAACCTCACAAACGGGGATAAATCCCCCTTTAATTCTAGGAATAAGCCTCTGGGAAATTATTCCCAAAAGAGAGCTTGACAGTTGAAATCTTATCTGACTTTGCTGTTCTGCTGGAAAAACATCAACTATTCTGTGGATTGTTTGGGCCGCCGAATTAGTATGTAGGGTTGCAAAAACTAAGTGCCCCGTTTCAGCTGCGGTAATTGTTGTGGAAATTGTTTCTAAATCCCTCATCTCTCCCACCATAATTACATCCGGGTTTTGTCGAAGGCTAGATCTTAAAGCATTATTAAAATTTAATGTATCAATTGTGACCTCCCTTTGATCAATAATCGCTCTGTCGACGGGATAAGTATATTCTATCGGATCTTCTATTGTTATTATGTGAACAGATTTTGTGTGATTTATTTCGTCTAACATGGCCGCTAACGTAGTAGACTTTCCTTGGCTAGTGGCTCCTGTAACCAATATAAGGCCCTGCGGACGGCCGGCAAAGTCGTGCAAAATAGAAGGAAGGCTTAATTCTTCTATTGTCCTTATTTTTGAAGGAATAAAACGTAAAGCTAAACTTATAGAACCTCTTTGGTAAAAAGCATTAACCCTAAATCTGCCCTTACCCTCGTGATCATAAGAAAAATCTACTTCTTTCTCTTCTAATAACCTTTTGCGCTGTAATTCTGACATTATGGAAAAAGCTATACCTTCGGAGTCTTTAGGAGAAACTATTTTCTCTTGACTTAAAGGAACTAGCTGGCCGGTAACTCTTATATTTGGCGCATGCCCAACGCTTATATCTAAATCAGAAGCCTCCTCTTTAACAACAATATCTAAAAGTTTTTTAATATAGGTTAAATAATCCATTGTCAGTTGATAATCAGCAGATGGTGTTTGATATTTTGTAGAAATACGTTAGAAAACTACAAACTACTCACTACCAACTACTCACTCTTTTTAGCTTAGTATTGTTTTTATCCCTGCCACTATCTCCTCTGAGGTATTTTCTGTTTTTGAAAAACATCTAATGACTCCCAATTCGTTGCCGTGGTCGGAACTTTCTTTCTGAAAAAAATCCGAGAGTAAAACTACTTTTAATTCTTTAAAATTAGTGTCTTCTCTTAATATTTTCAAAACAGAAAGTCCGTCTTGAATCCCCCCGGGCCCCGGCAGGTTGGCGTCTAAAACTAATAAATCCGGATTTATATCCTTAATTCTATTGATGATAATTTCTCCGTCTATCGCTATACTTGCGCTATAACCAGATTTTCTAAGCTGGCCGGCATACACGTTTATCAAAAAGGGGTCATTCTCTGCTAATAAAATCTTTTTCATGATTATAAAAACTGGGACGTTTTATATTTTATCCCCTCTCCTCCGCGGCCCTAGCCACCTCTTCAACGGTGGTCTGTCCGCTTAAAACTTTTAATATACCTTCTTGTTCCATTGTAAGCATTCCTTGCCTCTGGGCTGCCTTAAAAATCAAACTTTCCAAAGGGTTTTTTTGTATCAATTCGGCCAACTCGTCTGACATAGATAAAACCTCATAAAGTCCTATTCTTCCCGAGTAGCCGGTAAGTCCGCACGCTTCGCACCCCTTTGCTGCATGTATAAAGAGCGGATCCTCTATCTTAACTTTATTTTTAGCAAAAGAGGGCATGCTTTTCACTTTCTCTAAAATATAGTTTCTTATTTTTTCTGAGGGCCGTACTTTTATTTTACAGTGCGGACACAAAGATCTGATCAGCCTTTGCGAGATAACAACCCTTAAAGTAGATGGTATTAAAAATGATCTCACGCCCATATCTATGAGCCTTGGAATAACTCCCACAGAGGAATTGGTGTGCAGAGTTGATAACACAATATGCCCCGTCAAAGCAGCGTTAACAACCAGATTAGCCGTTTCTTCGTCTCTAATTTCTCCAATCATAATGATGTTTGGATCTTGTCTTAAAATTTGCCTCAAACCGCGCGCAAATGTATACCCAATTTCCGGTTTAACTTGTGATTGGTTAACACCGGCAATAGAATATTCTATTGGATCCTCTACCGTAACAATGTTTACCGAATCTTTATTCAAAATACGTAAAATTGCGTATTGGCTTGTTGTTTTTCCAGAACCCGTGGGACCTGTAAATAAAATCATACCGTATGGCTTTTTTATAGCCTCTTTTACGGTTTCTAAATTTCTTCCTTCCAATCCCAATTCTTCAAAAGATCTTAGTCCTGTCGAAGGATCCAAAACCCTAATTTCAACCTTCTCTCCATAAAGAGTGGGAAACGTGGAAACCCTAAAGTCGAGATCTGCATTGTTAATTTTTTGAGAAAATCTTCCGTCTTGGGGAACTCTGTTTTCATCAATCTTTAATCCGGAAAGAATTTTTATCCTGGCGACGATGGCCGGATGCACCTTTAGTGGCAAAAACAAGCTCGGATGCAAAATTCCGTTTAAACGAAACCTAATTACTAATTTTTCTCTCCCTGGTTCTATGTGGATATCGGAAGCATGTCCCTCAATGGCGTGCCTTAATATAACCAAGACCATCTTAATAATCGGGGCCTCTTCTGCAATTGCTTCAACTGACAACTTTTTTTCCGGAGTAGTGGGCAAATCCGACCCCCGCCCTTCTTTTAATTCCTCAAGAACCTCTTTTGTTTCGGAAGATATATTTTTACGTTGTTTTAAAAGGTCCGCTAAGTCGCTTGGAGTTATTAGATAAACTTGATAAGTAAAATTTTCCTGATTAGCCAAAAATCTTAAAGCGTTTTGGGCTGCTATATCTTCCGGATAAACCATTCCTATCTGTACAAATTTTTTGGCATCGCCTTCGGGTCTTGCTATCGCCGCCATTTTATAGTTAGCAGATGCTTCTTCCGGTATTATTTCTAAAACATTTATAGGTATCTCATCTGCCACGATTTTTTTTAAAGGTATGCTTAAAACTTTGCTTTTTAGATTGAAAAGCAAGTCTTCTGAGGTTATATTTTTTTCCAGGATAATCTGTTCTTCCGGCTTACCGGTTCTCTCCACCTCTTTTTTCAGTTCGTCAAGCTTCTTCTCAGACAAAAATCCTTGTGCAAATAATTCTTGTAATAATTTCATTATTTATTACTAATTTACAAATTTTTACAAAATTACGAAAACGTTTTCGTATATTCGTATTTTTTAGTATTTCGTAGCAAATTATTTTATTTTTGAACGGGCGCTGCTACCGACTGATAATAAGGCTCAAAAGGATTGTCTCTCCCGATATCCGCCTCTTTTAATTCAGAAACGTCCAACCCCATACTCTTTAAGACCTCTCTTGCTTTTTCTATTGAAACAGCGGGGATAAAACCCGTTTTCTCCTTGCCGTCTATCGTGGTTGCTATATAACTGTATTGTATTTCCATCTCAGTAAACGCTAAAAGATTTTTAAATTGGTCAGAATCGAAAATTTTCATGTCTATGTTAACCTTGGGCTTATTAAAAACCAACACAGAAGAAGGCTCTTGAGGCTTAGACCAAAAAACTCCAAAAAAGACAACGGCTAAAAACAATACAAGCGCCACTGTAATCCCTATGAAGAATATTTTTTGCCTTTCCTTTGGTGATATAAAAACTACTGCCACGTTTATTTTGAATCTTGAATTTAGTATTTAGTATTTTGAATGGAATTTTGAATTTAGAATTATTTATCCTTTATTCATTATCCTATTCTAACTTCCAGATACAAAATTCTGAGTTCTTAAGTTAATATGTATGCGTTTTAATTTGTAGGCTAAAACTGTATACCTGCTGGGTCTGGGCCTGAGAAGATGCTGGCGTGGTGAGAGCCGAGAGGCTAGCCGAGGATTCCTCCGAAAAATTCGCCGGTGAACTAAATGATATGTTTGCAATTTCAAAAATGCGTGCTGATTTTTCTAAAGCAACCAGAAATTTTTCTAAGGACGCGTAGTCTCCCAATACGTTTATCGAAAAAGTTATATCTTTCACGCTATTACTATTATTCTTTAAGCTGACCGCAGACGACTTAGATAAAAATAAATTTTGTACCATCATGCCATTACTTTTGGCTGTTTGCTGTAAAAAATATATCAACCTCCCAAGATCTGGATCTTGGGGTAATGCGTTATCAATTTTTGCAATATCGTCTTTGTGGCTTTGAAGTTGCTGATAAGTGCTGGCTATCGCGTTATAATAATCAAACTGCGCGTTAAACTCTGCTTTTTTCTCTCCAAATTCTATTTGCAAAGATTTAAACATTTTATATTCTGGAACCACCAAAAAGAATACCAACAATAAGATGATAAAAAGGATTAAAGCTGTAGCGATGGGGCGATCAACTTGCATTAATTAAATATAGATTACTATTAAAAATTATGTTTTGGACCCTTAAATTTTTTCCAGACGAATATAAGTACTGCTATAATTACCAAAATAACAATAACGGCTATTATTATGATAATCCATATATTTCCTGCTTGGTTGGTGTTTTCAATAACTTCAGGCGGAGGATTGATAATCACGCTCGCCTCATAACTCTGCACCGAGCCATCCTGGGCAATAATTGTATAAGTAACAGGGTTTTCAAAATTTTGCGGAATACTAGAATCTGGTGATACCGTTGCTTCAGGAGAGATAACCATTGACGGCGTTAGATTTTTTACATCCGTACCAAAAGGGACTCTCAACGTAATAGTATGACTTGTCTGATTTACCAGACCGATAACTTCCGGTTTTAAAAGTAAATGGAAAACAGTTATCAAATTCTCACTACTTTTCGTGGGGGACTGAGCTTGATCTTGAGGATTTTGCTGTTCATCTGTGATCGTTTGCTCTTCGGGCACAATTACATCCTCGGGAACCGGCTGATTATCCTGCGTTTGATTATCCTGCGCTACTGGCTGTTCTGTGGGCGTAGTTACCTCTAAGACCTGCATGGCATTGGCGATATAACTGAATATGTCCTGGCTCAAAGAAAGATTTATATTAAACGCAACTCTTGCCGAATCCCCCAATGAAGAATTTAGCGTTGCTATATTTATAACATACTTATTTTTCTCAAAAACTGCCACCTGTCTACTAAGCGCGTCCATACTATCAGCCTCTCCTGATAATTGTATCCCTGCATTTTTTTCATCTAAACTAAATTGTTTAAACCAAATATTCGGCATGGTTTCAGCTTCCATAAAAGCAAACGCGTTCGAAGCAAATTCATGATTATTCAACAAGTCGGCGAAATCGCTGATTTTTTTTTGATAATTAATAACGGTCTTTTCGTCTTCTTTCTGCTGAATAGTGCCGACTGTTTGAAGGGCCACAATCTCTTTTTTTATATCCTCTCTTTGAAAACTATTCTTAACCAAGAAAACAATATAACAGAATATGGCGGCCACCAATAAAGAGATCACAAAATAGAAGATGACATCCATCCACCAAAACTTTTTTGTTCTCATTTGAAAAATCGTACTAAAATCCATTTTTATCTATTATACAACAAATTAAATTAAAACATTATATTTCCAGACCCC
>CAZMKW010000005.1:25991-38231 GCA_964567205.1 uncultured Candidatus Saccharibacteria bacterium
CCATTTTTATCTATTATACAACAAATTAAATTAAAACATTATATTTCCAGACCCCAGGGGTCTGGAGATATAATAGAAGCGATCTTAGAAGCCAAAAAATTAGATGATTTCAAGGCGCGGCGAGGAGGTTGTATCCTCCGCGATACGCCGACGAAGCCGTAACGCAGAAATCAGCAATTTTTTGGCTTCCCTCTGGGCGGGCGAATTAAAACAATCTTCTTCGTTGTTTCGGAGCTCACAATGCGCATAGGCATTAGGCTCGCTCCTCGCGCCTCGAATATTGCCTTAATTCGTTTCCGCTAAAATGGTTCTATTATATTTCCAGACCCCCTAACGCCACTCCTGTTGCCACAGAAAAACTCGGCGCCAATTTTTCAAGGGTTCCCCCTAAAATTGGCGGATATAAAAGCTCAGAAAAACAATTGGAAATTTCCACTTTCTTTTTTAAAACTTCGGAAAAATATTCCCTAAGGCCAGGCAAGGCCGAGGTGCCACCGGTCAAATAAACTATCTCCACTTCTTTGCCTTCCTGTAAATAATAATCCGATAACACTTTTTTAACCTCGATTATTAATGGGTCAACAAGCAAGTACAATGTCTTAGAAATCTCTTCCTTTGAAGAGGTTAGCCCTTCATTATTTTTTATTTCCTCGGCTTCCGAGTGCCCTAAGCCCAAAGCTGAAGATATGCTATAAGTCAGCTGACTTCCAGCAAAATCAAAACTATAACTTTTTTTCAAACTTTTTTTATCAACTATATTAATGGTGGTGCTCTGAACCCCTATATCCACTACACACACGCAACTATTGTCTTTTTTGACAAGAGACCTTGCCAATCCAAGCGCTTCCGCTTCCACAGCATAAAGTTCTAGTCCAGCTAGTTGGGCAACCTTTTGATAATCTTGTATTATTTGGTTTGGTATGGCTACTAAAAATATTTTTAGGGCCGACTTTTTATCTCCGGGAGTTCCGCCTATCAATTTCCAATCTAACGTTGTTTCCGTTATGGGCAGGGGAATATATTGCGGAGCATTATAATATATCGCGCTTTTTAATTCTCCCGCGCTCATTGGAGGCAATTCAAAAGACGTACAGAAAGTTGAAAAATCAGGAATTGAAAATATAGCTGCCTTGGTCCTTATTTTTGCTTCATCTAAAATAGCCCTGATGGCCCTGGAAACAAAATAATTAGAAAGCAGGTAACTTCCCCTTTCGACGCTCCTAAACGGTTCTTTGTAAAGAGAGGTTGATTTGATTTCTCCATAATTTTCCAATGTTTTCCCCTGCCCCCACCTAGACAGCTCAACAACCTTAATAGATGCTGTTCCAATATCAATTCCAACCATTTTTTTAGGGAAAAACATTTTTAACGGGTTGGAAAGAATGTTCAATTTATCTAAAAATTTTAGATCCATTTTGTAGTCTGAACTATAATGCCAAAAATTAGGCTCTTTTTGGCTAGAGTTCAGATTAATTATATAATAAAATCAACACAATAACACTGTGGATAACTTAATAGATAAAACTAAAAAAACTATGCTTGATTTATTCTTCCCCAAGTTTTGTCTTGGGTGCAGAAAAGAGGGCACATATTTGTGCGACGATTGCCGGACGCTTTTAGATATTTCAGAATATAATTATTGTCTTTGCGATAAAAAACCCATGCGCCTGCCACCGGACCAAAAATCTGGGAAATGCAGCCGATGCCAAAACAAACAACTTTCCGGTCTTTATTTTGCACTCCCCTACAAGGAAAAACAACTCACTAAAAAATTAATCCGCCAGTTTAAATATCAACCATATTTAAAAGATTTAGCAAAAACTTTGGCAAGTATTTTAATTGAACATTTTGTTATTTCCGGAAAAAATACAAATGAAATTTGGAAAAATGCGATTTTAATTCCTGTGCCCCTAAGCAAAAAGAAATTAAAAGAGCGCGGATACAATCAATCTGAAGAGTTGGCAAAAGAGTTATCAAGAGCTCTGCAAATTCCCGTAATTTCAGATTGCCTGATGAAAATCAAACATACAAGCCCGCAAATGGAATTAAAAAAAGAGGAAAGAGAAAAAAATTTAAAAAACGCTTTTGCAATCAAAAGTGGTGCGACGTCCGACGTCGCACCACTTTCCGGCAAGAAAATCTTTTTAGTTGATGATGTTTATACAACGGGCTCCACGATGGAAGAGTGCTGTCTCGTCCTAAAAAACGCGGGAGCCAAATCCGTTTGGGGAGTTACAATTGCAAGAGAAGAATAAAAAAAATCACTGGCATTTGCAAGGACCAATGGACGGACCGTAATCCGTAAAACTAACAGGGGCAGAACTATCTGAATCTATACAATAACCACTCGTAGAACCGCCATAATCAGTAAAAAGAAGAACCATATATCTGTCATCTGTGCAATCACGTTCTATCCTTGCTTGTGCAACGGGAAATATATATTCATATGCTATATAAATTAGATTATTTGCTTTTGCCCACGAGTTATCATAATTTTTATCGTAGCAGCGAGTGTTGTAGTTGCCAGGATTTAATTTTACTATTGCGCTCATAATGTCGTCTAATTTAGGGTTTACAGGAGCGCCCGTGCAAAAGCCTTCGTATTTACCATTGGTGGCATAATAATCTAACGCGAGCAATTTTATTTGCTTGAATTCAGCCAACACAGCAGCCTCATTCGCTTTCTTTTTATAGCCACTAACGCTTGTTATTACAATGCCCGCCAAAACTGAAATAATAGCAATTACTACGATCAATTCTATAATTGTAAATCCAGCACCACTTTTCGTGTTTTCCCTTATTATATTTCTCAATTTTATCTGGTCATTAACCTTACTATAAAAGTGGTGCTGGATAAACCCTTCGGCGTGACTCAAGACGGGTCCTTTTTTAAATTTTTTATAATTCATTTATGCTGCTTATATTGACTATGAATATTTTTTTATTATACCACAAATAAAAAACTCGGGAGGCAAGCGCAACCCGAGTATTGTTTTGTTTATCCAAGAACAGACCCCTTCTCTTTCACCACTCGACGAAAATTCATGCCATAGTTTAAGAGAGAATACAAGGTAACTGTTGCAGCCAATGAAACAATCGCCAGCTGAATGTATTCAAACTCGTCGCTATGGCTGAAAAAATGGTGAATAAGAATTAAGGATATTTGGGCCAAACCCTGCGAGACGGCTTTTACTTTTCCGCTCATTTTTGCTGAAAGATCAGTCTTGTGGCTGGCTAGACAAATTCTGATATTGGCGACAACGATGTCTCTCACAAAGAAAAAAATCACGAAAAACAGAGGCACCCAGCCGATTGCCAAAAAAGTTAACCAGATAACCATGTGAAAAATAGAATCACACATCGGGTCAAATATTTTTCCCAAACTGGAAACCTGGCAGGTTCTCCTGGCAATAAATCCGTCAAGCCAATCCGTGAACTCTCCAAAACCCCAAGTCATGGCCGCCGAGATGTAATAACCACGCATCAGAAAAAAGCAAACCAGTGGAGTACAAATGAAAAGTCGCAAGCTTGTGACAAGATTTGGGTTAATCCGCTTCATCTCTCACTTCCTTATTTAAGATGTTAAAGGGCCAAAACAAAACGATCAGTTTCGTTTGAATGTTAAGATAATTTATGTGTTTAGTCAACTGAAAAATATAATAAAAAAGTTCGGCGCAACGTTGTGCCGAACTTGTATCGACTCGTCCCGCAGGACGATTTGTGTAAATAACCCAGGACCATGGGAAAGGAGGACCGAAACCATGCATCCTGGGCTAACCAGGCAAATTACCGACCAGTGCTCGGGGCTGGCGGTGGGCGCAAGTTGAGAATACCTGCGCAAGATGCCCGATCGGACTCGGCGAAGGGCCAATGGAAAGAACTTATAGAATACTACTTATTTCTACGCCTCATCAAACAAAATGTCAATAGCCACGTTGCGGAGAGAGTGGGACTCGAACCCACAAGACCCGATAAAGGGTCAGAGTTTAGCAAACTCTTGCAATAACCATTATGCGACCTCTCCCTACTAATTATATTTTATAATGCCCTATTTATAGTATCTTTTCAAGTGCTTTGGATTACTTGTTCCTATAATCTTAAAATACTTCTCTATGTTTTCTTTATCCTCTATTTGAACACACCTATCGCCTTTGATTTTTGGGGACAACCCATTTTTTTCTAAAATTTCAAAAATGGTTTCTCTCAATTGGGGAGATGCGCTCACAATGCATAATTTTTTATAGCAATATTTTTTTCTTTTAATATTATGACATTCATTAAAAATACAACCATCGGTATCCATAATTCCTCTTAAGCACGCTTTTTCAAATTCCGAATTTTTTCTAACCCATTTTGGGATATCTAACCCCTGCTTCAGTTTATTACCTATATGCAATCCTAATTTTTTATTACAAAATTCAACCAGTTTTATTCTTGAAGCGGCAACAATCATCAAAGTATGGCTATCAACAAAATAAATTGATGCATCAACGTTAAATAACTTCTTTATTAATTTTTTTATAAAATATCCATATTTTCTATCAACTATGCTATTTGTAGAAATCATTACTTGGTTTTTGGTGATTCCTCCGTCGCCTATTATAATTCCGGTAAACTCCGCTAATTCTCTTGAAAACAAAGGAATTTTTATTTTTATCGTATTTTTAGCTTTTCCTTCTTTCTCCCACCATTCAAACCACTTTCTTTTCCGGTATTCAGGGTCCCCAATTGTACCGTATTTTTTTATAGTCGCCAATCCACCATTTTTTGCACCAAGATTAACATACCAAAAAGGATCTTTTATCTTAATATTCTTTGGCAACTCTAAGTCGAAAAGTTTACAAATCCTTTTTAATTTATCAATAGGTATTGAATATTGCTCCCTTTTCCAATCGTTTAGAGTCCGACTATGTATATTTATTTTTTTAGCTAACAAATGCCAAGAAAAATTTAGTCTTTCAGCTATTTTAAGTAAAAATTTAGACTGTTCCCCTTTAGGAAATATTGCTCTTTTTGAATATATCAACTTAGCCATTATTCCATTATATCATAAAAGTATAGTAATAGAAGTTGATTTTTAACTTATTTTGTGCTAAAAAAAATCTGGAGGAGTCGCTTAATGGTAGAGCACCACTCTTGAAAAGTGGCGTCCGTAAGGATGTGTGGGTTCGAGTCCCACCTCCTCCGCTATCAGCCCCCATAGTTCAATGGATAGAATGCAAGATTGCGGATCTTGTGATAGAGGTTCGAATCCCCTTGGGGGCACACTTCGACGAACTTGGCATAAACAGTAGAAAGAACGGCGTAGTTCTTTCACAATGCGGAACTTAAACCTTCCATAGAAAGGAGGTGAGTTATGAAACACAGAAGAAGACAAAGCGCAGTGCGCAGGAAAGAAAGGCAGAATCTTTCCTCCCTGGGCAGAGAGAAATGGATTCGGGAGCAGGGCGCGGAAAAACATGCAGAAAGTTTTATCCACGGCCTACAAAAAGAGTTTCCCGAAAAATCGCTCATTCAGTTGCTGCCATGGGTAGCCGCGCGCAATCGACTTGCTGCTAAAATAATGGTCGAACGCATCAGGCGAAATCGGGGAGACAAGCTCTCTCCAGAAGACCTTGTATTCTTGCAACAGGTCGATGCCCGACTGGCAGAACAAAAGGATTGTTCTGCGTGCTAACGAAAGGAGAAGCTCATGTCCCCTACTCACTTCCTATAAAGGCGTCATCAACTTTCTGTTATGGCGCCTTTAACTTTGATTTTTATCAATCTGCTGGTAGAATAAATTTATATTTACATGGATATAACGCTTGCGACAAAAGTTGAGGAAATTCCCAGAATTGGAATAGCTTATGCGAAAAAACTAAAAAAGTTCGGCATAAAAACAGTGCAGGATTTGCTTTTTTATTTCCCTGCCAGATATGATGATTTTTCAGAAATAATTACAATTGATCAAGTTCGCGATAAACTTGGTGGAGTGGCGTGCGTACAAGGAGAAATTATTGAAATAGAAACCACAAAATCTTTTTACAACAAAATGGCAATAACCAGGGCAGTTTTGCAAGACAGAACAGCTCAAATAAACATAATGTGGTTTAATCAGCCGTATTTAGAAAAATCTCTCAAAGAAAATGATTTTATTTGCGTAGCAGGAAAGATAAGTTTAGGAAAAGAAGGACCATATTTTAATAGTCCTGCTTACGAAAGAATAAATGAAATTGGAGAAAACGAAGAATTAACGCATACGGGCAGAATTGTGCCGGTTTATGCCGAAACACGAGGCGTTACCTCGCGCTGGCTAAGATATATAATAAAGCCCTTGCTTTATAGATTTTGTGAACAAATACAAGAATCTTTGCCACCTGAAATTATAAAAAAATATAAATTTTTGCCGATACAAGAGGTTGTGTGGCAATTACATTTTCCAGATTCTTTTGAGCACGCTGATGCTGCAAAATCGCGCTTTTCTTTTGAAGAGCTTTTTTTAATACAGCTTAATGTTCTAAAAGAAAAAATAAAGTTAATGCAAAAAAAATCTCATGCCTGTCCTATGGACGCTGATTTAATGAAAACATTCACAGATTCTTTGCCATTTTGCCTTACAGATTCACAAAAAAAATGCGCGTTTGCAATTTTAAAAGATTTGGAAAAAACAGTCCCAATGTCGCGGTTGCTTGAAGGAGATGTGGGCTCTGGAAAAACAGTAGTAGCAACAATGGCAGCGCTTAGCGCGGTAAAAAACAAACATCAAATCGCCTTTATGGCGCCAACAGAAATTTTGGCAAAACAGCATTTTAAAACCGTATCCAATGCTCTAGAAAAATTCGACGTAAAAATCGGCATGATGACGGGTAAAGATACCAGGATTTTTAAGGAGGGCGAAACCACTGAAGTTTCCAAAAAAAGTTTTCTGGGAGATTTAGAAAACGGGCAAATAGATATTGCAATCGGCACCCATTCCTTGATCCAAAAAGGAGTTGAGTTCAAAGATTTAGCCCTGGTGATTTTAGACGAACAGCACAGGTTTGGAGTTGAGCAAAGAGATCACCTAATAAAAGGTAAAAAAATAGTCCCCCACTTGCTTTCAATGACAGCAACCCCAATTCCGCGCACGCTTGCTTTAACTGTTTATGGAGATTTGGATTTATCTTTAATAGACGAAATGCCAAAAAACAGAAAAAAAGTGAAAACAATTATTGTTGAACCTCAACAAAGAAAAGAAGCCTACGAGTTTATAAAAAAAGAGGTTGCGGGAGGAAAGGGCGTTTTTGTAATTTTCCCTAAAATAGAATCTGCCGCCAGCAAACTGAAAGCCGCAACGTCCCGAGACCCGTTCTCGGGGAACTTCCCCGAGAACGGGTCTCGGGGAAACTTTACGGCGCAGAATTATACTCCGCTATCTTTGGCGTCTTTGGCGATAAACGAGGTTAAAGCCTTAAAAGAAGAATATGAAAAACTATCAAAAGAAGTTTTCCCAGATTTAAGAATTACAATGCTCCATGGAAAAATGAAGGCTCCTGAAAAAGAAAGGATAATGTTAGATTTTAAAAAAGGTGAGATAGATATTTTACTTTCAACTTCTGTTGTTGAGGTTGGCGTTGATGTGCCACGGGCAACAATTATGATGATTGAGGGTGCAGAGCGCTTTGGACTTTCACAGCTTCACCAGTTCCGCGGAAGAGTTGGTAGATCAGATATGCAAAGTTATTGCTTTTTATTTACCACAGACCCAAGTATGTTAAACCGAAAAAGATTAAAGGCTCTGGTTGAGTCCAACAATGGCTTTGAATTGGCTGAAAAAGATTTAGAAATTCGAGGACCGGGCAGTTTATATGGCACAGTGCAATCTGGTATTCCAGACATGGCAATGCAAGGATTAAGTAACATATTTTTAGTAGAAAAAACACGAGCAGCCGCTAAAGAAATTCTAGAAAAAGATCCCGAATTAAAACTTTACCCCCAACTAAAAGAACGCCTCAAGCAATTCCAATCCCGCATCCATTTTGAATAAACCAAAAAACCGCCACTTGGCGGTTTTTTAAAATCTAGTTTTTTCTTCTTCTTTTCTCCTCTTTTTGAGCCCCACCTATCCAATCATAACTCTCTCCTGTTCTACTTTCATATTGTTGAAGTAGCCTATTTCTCGTTTCGTATTTATCTGCAAGTTCAGGGTCCCCCTCCATAGCCTTAGCATTCTTTGGTCCATCTGGCCTTGTAAAGTGCGTTTTATCTATGTCAGATTCCATCCCGAGAATTTCATAGCTTACCGCGTCTATTTTTAAAGCTATCTCATCGGGGCTCATATCCTCAAGACCTTTTTCCTGTGGTTCGCCTGGTTCTTTTTCTGCCATAAATTTATTTGTTTAATTATTTTTATTTAAAATACGCTTGATTGAGAAATTTTTAATGCCTCTTATTCCGCCAAAATTTTACTCCTTTTTAGAGCCTCGTTATGTATTTTTAAAACTTCTATCTGTCTTTTATCTTGCGCGTCTTTAACTGTTTTCTCTTGCGTCAAAGTTTTCAACTCCTTCAATATTTCATCTTGCCCATCTAAAATCTCACTTTTAAATTCAAGCAGTTCGTCTTTCGTAGCGAGATTTTTGATATCTTCTTTCGTCGCAAACACCTCGCTTAATTTAACTATATCGTTATTGTCCAACATATTTTTATAACTTTTTAATTTCTAGAATCTATTATATGCTCTCAAAAATTCCTGTCAAATCTTATTTTCTAATTTTTTCTGTAACCCAGAAACCCATGTAACGGCCGAGCATTAAGCGGATTTGGGCGTCGAGGGCCGGGAGAGAACCAAAGAAAATTAAAGTAATTGGCAGGAAAATCCATTGCAAAAATACAGTGGATTTTTTGTATAATCTTACATACCATTTCATATCTTTGGGAACTGGAGGTAAAAGCATTGTGCTTAGAATTGCAGAAACAATCATTCCAAGCATTGATACTGTCATAATTTGGCTGGTTAAAATCGGTAAATTAAAAGATAAAACTGTAAAGTTAAATTTTTGACCGCCCAAAATTATCGGAAGCCAGCCTAATAAAAATAGCAAAAGAGCCGCTGTTGCCCAAGACCAAAACCCGTCAATGATTGTATAAAGATGGTCTATCTTGCTCCACAAAGGTATTTTTTTGTTCTTTAAAAAACCGAACATTATATACGGGATTTCATCGCATCCCCACGCCCAGCGCTTTTGCTGTTTATACTGGTTTAAAATTGTGCGCCAAAAGTTTTTAGCCATCACAGCGTCCATAGAAACCAGATAATAAATGGGAACCGCCCTATAATCTCCGTCGTAATGAAAATACGCACGCCAAAAAATTCGGGAGTCATCTGAAACAACGTTAGCGGGATACCCCACTTCAAAAAAAACTTTAGCAGGGGTCGAGTGTGAAGAATAAGTTGTAAGTTTTTCTGATCTCTCCTGCTGGATCATTTGCCAAAAAGTGTTGGAAGTTGAAACAACCCTAGAAAATGCAGAGGCTGACCAAATATTATTATTATAAACCGGCACGGGCTGATAGCTAGCTTTTAGAGGATTCTCTTCTGTTAAATAGTGCCATGTTAAGCAGGAAAAGTATTGCGGAAAAACTTTTGTATCAATGTCAAAAGTTGAAATTAAAATATTTTCATACGGTATTTTTAGTTCGTCGACAATCTTTTCTTTTACTTCTTTTCCCGCGAATGCCGTATTAGATCCTTTACCGCTGATCTCTCCTTTTATTCTGTCGGGATGCACAGAAAGCAAAAATTTATAAAATTTGCCGGAATATCCATCGGCAATGTCTTTTGCCTGGTCTATAAAAAATTGCCCGGCTCTTTCTTCTACGGCCAGCACAATAATCATTTTTTCCTTAGGATAATCAGACTTTATTAAGGTCTCTATACTTTCTTCAATAATTTCCCTACTTTCTTTATACGTGGGCAAAATAATTATATGAAAAATGTCTTTCCAACCTTGCCTCGCCGAAGCTCCGTCTGAACGAAGGCGGGTTTTTCCTGAAACTTTTTTTAACTCCTTTAACCAGTCTTTTTTCATATTGCTTTTAACTTTCAGATAACCTGCCATTTGGTGCAGAGAAAAATAAAGAACCCTGAAGAGATAATAAAAACAAAAACATATTATAAAAACAGCGACCCACGATGGAAATAGCCATGAAAAAACAAGCACACCGAAAAGTGTGCCCAAACTCATAAATCCAGGAATCATTTCAAAAAATCTGTATAGCGCTTTGTCTCCCGAATTTTTCAAGTCTGATGCTCTTGAAATATCTAGATAATCTTTTTCCTCCATGTTTTAATTGGCTTGCATTGAGCTTGCCGAAATGTGGCCCTAACCGGATTTGAACCGGTGTTTTATGCTTGAAAAGCACGCGTCCTAGACCAGGCTAGACGATAGGGCCAGGTAAATTATATATACTATTTTTAGCCTAAAAATTGAAAAAAAGCAACCCCGTCATCCGACGGGGCATGGTTTTGTAGTTATTCACAATAATCGAAAAATGTGATAACAATAGAAAATATGCGAATATTGTCTATCGAAACGTCTTGCGACGATACGGGAGTTGCCATTTTGGAGGTTACCAAAAAAGGCGATTTTAAGGTGCTTTCAAACGTTGTCTCCTCCCAAACAACTCTTGGCAAGAAATACGGCGGAGTTTTTCCCGCAATGGCAAAAAGAGAACACCAAAAAAATCTGGTGCCAACTTTAGTTAAAGCATTAAAAGAAGCTAAATTATTAAACAGTAAGGCGGGAAACAAAATTCCTGATTTTAAAAATATCTTAGAAAGAGAACCGGAACTAGAAAAAAATTTAGTCGGTTTTTTAAAAAAATACGTAAATCCAGAAGTTGATTTGATAGCAGTTACAAATGGTCCCGGGTTAGAACCATGTCTTTGGGTCGGGGTTAATTTTGCCAAAGCGCTTTCTTATTTTTGGAATATTCCCGTTGTACCAGTAAATCATATCGAATCGCATATTTTAGTTAATTTATTGGAGAACCCAAAAGTAAAATTTCCCTCAATTGCTTTGGTTGTTTCTGGCGGCCACACTCAAATTATTTTAGTAAAAAGAATAGGACAATATAAAGTTTTAGGAGAAACAAGAGATGATGCAGCTGGAGAGTGTTTTGATAAGTGCGCAAAAATTTTAGGCCTCGGCTATCCGGGCGGTCCTATAATCTCCAAATTGGCAGGAAAAGCTGGTGCGACGTCGGACGTCGCACCACTTCCGAGGCCGATGATTGGCACAAAAGATTATGATTTTAGTTTTTCTGGGTTAAAAACAGCTGTTTTGTATGCTGACAGAAAAATTACAAAAAAAACAGCGCAATATAAAAAAGAAATGGCCTCGGAAGTTCAACAAGCAATAATTGATGTTTTGATTAAAAAAACAATAAAAGCCGTAAAAGATTTTAAAGCAAAATCTTTAATTTTAGGTGGCGGAGTTTCAGCAAACAAAGAGCTCCGCAAGCAATTTAAAGAAGCGCTAAGCACCTCAGGCCAGGTTGAGGTGTTTGTTCCCACGCCAAATTTAAGCACCGACAACGGTTTAATGACCGCAATCACCGGTTTTTATCACCTGCCTCGTCGGCAGGCGGGCAAAAAAAATACCGTCGCGTGGAAAAACATTTCCGCGGACGGCAACTTGCGAATTGGCAAATAAAAAAGCGCCGTACCCGAGGGTCGTGCGCATATTGCGAAATTAAGACTAAAACAGCTTAAGCTAGTACATGCCCCCAGTTGCGCATTCCCGACAAAGACCAGAATCCGGCGTTTCCGGATTTTGCTTAGTAAACTCTGCCTTGCATTTGGGGCACCTGCGCACCGTAGTCTCGGCTTCTTGCTTCTGTTGGGCCAAGTAATTCAACACGGCCCTTGGATTACGGTGGTGCAGAACACATGTCTCTTTCCACTCCATTGCAATCGCGTCGTGGTTTTTTGGAATCCTGGTAGCCATAATCAGCTTTTGCAAGATGGCCATGTCGGAATCGTAGGCGGTTTCGTTCCTTATTATGCGGACAATTGTTTCGTGAAACGGTTTTGCCATTTTCGGCTCCTCTCTCTACCTATAGATAAGTGAAATGTACAAAAATTAACGATAATAAAAAATATCATAAAATATTATTGATGTCAAGTTTACTGAGTAAATAAATTTTGGTAGAATAATCAAATGGAATTGTCGCCACAATACAACGCAAAAGAGGTTGAGGATAAAATTTACCAGC
>CAZMKW010000006.1:0-25168 GCA_964567205.1 uncultured Candidatus Saccharibacteria bacterium
GAGATAATTGGGCGAAATTGGCCGTCTAAGGTCAATCACAAGTTTAATATTTATAAGGCCGGTGAGGTAAAACTCATCGGCATTTTTTTTGGAATTTTGTTGCGGGTCTTGAAAAAAACTTCTAACGGGGTAATATGAAATATAATGTTAAGGGCTAAGAAGAAAAAAATTATAAAAAGGGTAGTCAGGATAAAACCGAAAACCCTTAAGAAAGCCCAGAAAAAAAAGCCGGCAAAGACTAAGAAAATTTTAGTTGCCAAAAAATTGAAACCTTTTAAAAAAACAAAACCAACTAAGAAGGCGGTAAAGCAGAAAAAGAAAATTATAAAAAAGATTGTAAAAAAGATTGTTAAGAAGAAGGCCATAAAACCCAAAAAGATTGTAAAGACAAAGAAAAAAATTATTTTAAAATTAAAAGTTAAAAAAATAAGGGCTAAAAAAATTGCAAAAAAGATTGTAAGGAAAGCAGTGGTTAAGCAGAAAAAGAAAATACCAGTAAAAAAGGTTATTGTAAAAAAATCCAGACGGCCAAGAATTAAAAAGCAGGTAACTAGAACAGTCCAAACAGAATTTCCGGCAGAATCTTTGTTTAAAGCAAAAATCAAGGTTATTGGAATTGGCGGAGGTGGCGGATCTATTGTTTCTGAAATAGGCAGGTCCCTTGAAAAGGCAACCTTTGTTATAGCAGATACAGACGTGCGGGCTTTAAAAAAGAAATCCGGAATAAAATATTTTTGGTTTGGCGAGGAATTTACGCACGGCTTGGGAACAGGGGTTAATGTAGAATTGGCAAAACGAGCGGCGGAATCAGCAAAGGAAAAAATAGGAGATATTTTTAAAGAGCAGGATATAATAATTTTTATTGCTTCTCTTGGCGGAGGGTTGGGATCGGGAGCCACGCAGGTTTTTGCCGACCTTGCCAGAGAATTTGGCGGAATTACTTTAGGAATATTTACCATGCCCTTCAAGTTTGAGGGAGCTAATAAATATCGCATAGCGCAAAACGCACTAAGGTCTTTAAAGCAGTCTCTAAACGTCTCACTAGTGATTCCAAACGAGAAAATTTTTAAGGTTATAGGAGAAGATACTCCCATAACAAGCGCGTTTTCAACGGTTAACAAAAGTCTTATTGAATCTTTGGAAAGTTTGATAGATTTAATTTATAATCCGGGAGTTATAAATATAGATTTTGCCGATTTGCGGACGATTTTAAAGGGAAGAGGAAATTCTGCATTTTTAAATACAATTGAAGAGTCCGGCAAAGACAGAGTGGAAAAAATTTGCGAAAAGGTCTTTGATAATCCTTTATTGCAGAACAGTGGCTTTGAAGCAGAGAAGATTTTGTTTAATATTGAAGGTTCAGAGAATCTATCTATGTTTGAGGTAGAAAAAATAAGTAGTCATATTTCCAATTTAAATCCTAAAGCAAAAATTATATTTGGAATTTCTAAAAATTCTAAATTGAATAACAAAATAAAAACCACAGTTTTAATGACCGGGGGCGCAACTCAGCCAAAAGAAGAAAAAAAAGTGGAAGCCATAAAAATTATTGCAACAGAACCCAAAAAAGAAGAAATGAAAAAGGAAGCAGTAGTGGGTGATAAAAAAGAAAAAAATATTCCAATCGCTCGAAAAGTACAAAAGCAAAAAATACAAAAAAAGAAAAGAAACGTTATTCTAGGAAAAAAATTCCCTACGGATCGCCAAGGAGAACAAAAACAAAGCCCTCCTCAAGAGAGTAAAAAAGAGCAAATATCTTCCATCCCCGTAATCGAAGTTCCTGCACCCGCCTTTATTCCTAGCCATTCTAACTTAGAACAAAAAAGAGCGGAAGCCATTAAGTTGATTGCAGAACCGGAGGAATTATCAAATAAAAAAACAATAAGAAGAAGCGGACTGGAAATTAAAAAGGCAGAAGAACTTGAGGAAAAAAAGAAATTGGCTCAAGAAAAGGAGTGGGAAATCCCCGCATTTTTAAGAAAAGTAAAGTTTAAATCATAAAATATGGAAGAACAAAAAGAAGTTAAAAAAGTAATTATCCCTGTGGCGGGACTGGGCACAAGGTTTTTGCCGTTGTCCAGAGCAATATCCAAAGATTTTTTTCCATTAGTTGATAAGCCCGTTATTCAATATATTATTGAAGAGGTTAAAAATTCAGGGATTAAAGAAATAGTCTTTGTAGTTAGCCCTGGCCAGAAAACTATTTTTAACTATTTTCAAAAATCTCCAGAACTGGAAAAAACCCTTGTGAAGAGAAAAAAAGATAAAATATTAAAAGAATTGAAAGATTTTGAGGCAGTCTTTGAAGGAGTTTCTTTTTCTTTCGTTGTGCAAAAGAAACCGCTTGGCGACGGCCAGGCAATTTTACAAGCGGCCAGTAAGGTGAAGGGAGAACCGGTAGCCGTTTCTTTTGGAGACGATATTGTCGACTCGGACGAACCGGCGATACTCCAGCTTATCAACATTTTTAAAACATGCAACGCCCCGGTAATGGGACTAAAACAGCTACCTAAAGAAAAAATCCCGGCTTACGGATCTGTAGTTGTTGAAAAAATCGCTAATCGTTTATATAAAATTAAGAAAATAATAGAAAAACCCGAACCATCGGAAATTTCGTCAAATCTTGTTGCAATGGGAAAAAGTATTTTAACTCCTGAAGTTTTTCAATATCTCAAAAAAGCAATCCCATCAAAAAAAGGAGAAATAATTTTAGCCGAGGTTCTTGATAAAATGCTCTCCGAGGGCAAAATAATTTACGGATATGAGTTGAAGGGAGAGTGGTTAGAGTGCGGAGATAAAGCAAAGTGGATAAAATCTTTTTTCTATTTTGCGCTTAAAGACCCGAGATTTAAAGACGAGTTGCATCAATATCTAAAAACTATAAAATAATAGAATAATAATAAGATAACCTATGCGTAGGTTATTTTATTTTCTCAAGAGTTAAGCTATAATTGTATAATTAGTGTAAAGATATAATTTATAAGTATGATATACGACCTAATTATCATTGGAGGCGGACCGGCTGGAATTACCGCGGGAATTTATGCTGGAAGGCAACGCATGAAGACGCTTTTGGTTACGAAAGAATTTGGTGGGCAGATGGCAAGGAAATCTACGGAGGTTTGTAATTATCCTGGTTTCGAAAAAATTTCTGGTGCGGAACTTATTGGAAAATTTGTTGAGCATCTGGAAAAACAGGAATCTGTGGAAATAAAATTTTCTGAAATCGGAAAAATCGAAAAGCAAGGAGATGTATTTACGGCTACAACAACGGAAACTGAAAAAATTCAAGGTAAGACAATTATAATAGCCACGGGAGCCGATCCAAGGCCGTTGGAAGCAATAGGCGAAAAAGAGTTTATCGGAAAGGGGGTGGGATATTGCGTTACCTGCGACGGGCCGTTGTTTAGAGATAAAGCAGTAGTGATAATCGGCGGAGGTAATGCCGGATTTGAGGCGGCTTTATTTATGACAAATTATGCCAGCAAGATTTATATTTTGGAATTTGGGGTAGAAACTAAAGCAGACGAAGAAAATCAAAAAGAAGTAAAAAATTCAGATAAAATAGAAATCATTACAAGCGCTTCGGTAAAAGAAATCAAAGGCGACAGTTTTGTAAAATCGTTGATTTATCAGGATAATATTTCCAAAGAAGAAAAAGAACTTGAAGTCCAAGGCGTATTTATTGAAATTGGAAGCCAGCCGGCAACTGCTTTGGCAAAAGGCCTAGTTGATTTTACAAAAAGAGACGAAATAATTGTTGAATCGGAAACATTCAGCACAAAAACTCCCGGACTTTTTGCAGTGGGAGATGATAACGCCGGACCATATAAGCAAATTGTTACAGCCGCCGGCGAAGGTTGCAAAGCATCTTTGGCCGCCTACGATTATTTACGCAAACTGAATAAAGCCTAATAAATGAATAAAATAAAAAATATAGAAGCCCACGAAATTAAAGATTCACGAGGGAGACCGACGATTGAGGTTGTTTTGGAAACTGAAAAAAGCGAGTTTGTAGCGTCTGTGCCTTCGGGCGCGTCAACTGGAGAAAATGAGGCTTTGGAATTAAGAGATGCAGATGGAAAAGGAGTTGCGACGGCAATAAAGAATATAAACGAAATTATTGCACCCAAACTTAAGGGCAAAGACGTATTAAATCAACAGGAGATTGATAGGACAATGATTGATTTGGATGGGACAGAAAATAAATCTAAGCTAGGCGCTAACGCCATTTTGGGTGTTTCGTTGGCTGTTTGTAGGGCTGGAGCCGTAGCGAAAAAAGTTCCATTATATAAACATTTAGCGGATTTAGCTGAGAATGAAAACCCTCTTTTTATTCCGTTGCCAATGTTTAATATTTTGAATGGAGGACGGCACGTGCACAAAGAACCGCATTTAGATATCCAGGAATTTATGATTGTCCCGCACAAAAAAACAATTGCTGAAAATCTAGTTGTTTGCAATAAAATTTTTAACAAACTAAAAGCAGAGATTGAAAAAGATTTTGGAAAAGAGCATTTAGATCTGGGCGACGAGGGGGGATTTGCTCCACCGATTAATTCTGTAGAAAGAGCCTTATTTTTATTAAGGGGAGCCAGTGATGGAGAGGGCGATGTTAAATTTGCATTAGACAGCGCTGCGTCGGAATTTTATAATAATGGAAAATATAACTTGGAAAAAAATGAGTTGACGAGGTCGCAAATGGTTGATTTTTATAAAAATCTATCGGAGGAGTTTCCAATAATATCTTTTGAGGATCCATTTGCCGAAGAAGATTGGGAAGGATTTAAAGAATTTACAAGTGAAATGCAGGGTAAAATTGTAATTGCAGATGACCTTACAACAACAAATATAAAAAGAATAAAAGAGGCGCACAATAAATCTGCTTGCAATGGAGTTTTGATAAAGTTAAATCAAATTGGAAGCGTAACAGAAACGATCGAGGCGATAAATATGACAAAATCTTTTGGGTGGAAAGTGGCCGTATCGCACAGATCAGGCGAAACAATGGATGATTTTATTGCTGACTTAGCGGTTGGCGTGGGTGCAGATTTCTTGAAAGCTGGCTCTCCCGCAAAGCCAGAAAGAATGGTAAAGTACGAACGATTATTGTCTATTGAGGGCGAGCTGAAAGGATAACTACTGACACCAAAAATGTTAATGAGCTTGCAACCAGCATTTAAAAAATATACGAAAGGTTGTGCAAATACCAGCGTCTTTTAGAAATTGAACAGGAATTAAAAATAAGAATTTAGTATTTAGGAGTTAGAATTTAGAATGGAATCAAGAATCTATGATTCTGAATTCAAAATTCAATTCAAACTACAAAATACGGAATTCGAGATTCAAGCAAAATGGCTAAATTATATTTACAGCGTCATTTAAAATCGCAGTGGAACACAGAAAATAGGTTCACCGGCTGGGTTGACGTGCCGGTATCTAAAGAGGGCGCGGATTCCGCAAAAGATGCCGCCAGTTTACTGAAAGAAGAAAAATTTGACATTGTTTTTACTTCACCCTTGGCAAGAAATATGCAGACAACTATAAAAATTTTAAGAAATTTGGGTAAAAGTCCAATTTTCGCGCACCTAGACGATGGAAAAATGCAAAAATGGGGCAATTTTGATGGTGGAGTCGGAGAGTGCGTTTTAACTTATGTTTCTGAAAAACTCAATGAGAGGTATTATGGAGAGTTGCAGGGTTTAAATAAGGACGAAGCAAAGGAACAATTTGGGGAAGAGAAGGTGCTTTTGTGGAGGAGAAGTTATGATGTTGCTCCGCCCGGGGGAGAGTCGTTAAAGGACGTTTGTAAAAGAGTAGACCCTTTTTACAAAAAATATATTGAGAAAGATTTGAAGGACGGAAAAAATGCTTTAGTGGTGGCAAGTCACAACAGCTTACGGGCAATTGTAAAATACGTAGAAAAAGTATCAGACGAAAAAATTATTGACGTTGAACTGCCGTTTGGGTCTCTTATAAAATATGATTTTGAAAAAGGAAAATATACAAAGTTGCAATAAGTTTTTTTTATACTATAATATAGTTATTATTAAAAATAAAAAATAAAAATACATGCCTATTTTAGATGTTTTGAAGAGCAAGACAGCTTCTTTAAAAAATATGAACAAGAACACGATTCTTGTTGTGATAGCTATAGTCGGTATTTTAATAACCGGCGGATTAATTTTTGCTAATTCTAATCCCGGCTTTTCTCTGCCTGGTATTTTTGGAATGTCCGACAGTCAAGTCGGTCAAAAAGCAGTTGATTATATAAACAATAATCAACTTTCGAGTACACCGGCGGCCATGGTTAGTGTTTCTGAAGAATCGGGCTTGGTGAAAATAAAAATAAAAATCGGCGACACCGAATTTGATTCTTATGCCACAAAGGACGGAAAGCTTTTGTTCCCGCAAGCATTTGATATGAATCCGACAGCAGACAACGCCTCCGCAACGGACAGTACCGCAGGAGCAAATTCAACTTTAACTCCGGAAGAGGCCGCAGCCGCCATAACCAAAACAGACGAACCTTTATTGGAGGCTTATGTGGTATCCAGGTGTCCGTTTGGTTTGCAGATGCAAAGAATGATGGCAGATGCGGTTCAAAGCGTTCCGTCGTTAGCGCAATATATTAAAGCAAGATATATAGGAGAGGTTTCCGGGAATACAATAACTTCTATGCACGGAGACGCGGAGGCTCAAGAAAATTTAAGGCAAATCTGCATAAGAGATGAGCAACCCGCAAAATATTGGAGCTACGTAGCATGCCAAATGAAAACAGGAGACACTGCAGGATGTCAGACCTCTACGGGTGTAAGTGCGAGCCAGCTTAATGCTTGCGTTTCTGATGCTAGTAGGGGACTAGCATATGCCCAAAAAGATTTTGATTTAAGCGCAAAGTATAACGTTACCGGTTCTCCGACCTTGGTTTTAGATGGGCAAAACGTTTCAGAGTTTAATTTTGGCGGAAGAACATCTGATGCGGTTAAATCGATAGTGTGCGCGGCTTTTAATTCACAGCCCAGCTTTTGCTCTACGGCGCTAAATACGACCGAGGCTGCATCTTCTTTTTCCGAAACCTATGAAAGCTCTGGGGCAAGCACTGGAGCAGCTGATTGCGGAAATTAATAATTTTTATTCTGTAAATAAAATGACAAAAATATATTCCACCCCAACTTGTGTATATTGCAAAACTCTAAAGGGCTATTTAAAAAAAAATGGAATTGAATTTGAGGACATAGACGTATCAAAGGATGAAAAACAGTTACAGAAAATGATAAAAGATTCTGGTCAGATGGGAGTTCCAGTTGTTGATATAGATGGAGAAATTATAACCGGTTTTGACAAAGCAAAAATAGATAGGTTATTAAAGATAAATCAATAATATGATTAAAGTTGCAATAAATGGTTTTGGCAGAATAGGCAGGCAGGTTTTTAAAAATATTGAGCAATCTCACCCAGATTTGGAGGTTGTGGCAATTAATGACTTAACAGACAATAAAACTCTTGCTCATCTTTTGTCGCACGATTCAAACTATGGTAATTATGGAAAGGAAATTTCAGCAACCGAAGATTCGATTATAGTTGGAGGAAAAAAATATTTGGCTTTGGCTGAAAAAGATCCGGAAAAATTGCCATGGAAAGGATTGAAAGTTGATATTGTTTTAGAGTGTACAGGATTTTTTACTAATGACGAAGGCGCAAGAAAACACATTACAGCTGGAGCTAAAAAAGTTATAGTTTCGGCTCCGGGAAAAGATTTGCCGGGCTTTATTTTGGGAGTTAATTCCGATACTTTTGATATTGATAAGGTTGACGTGATGGATATGGGGTCTTGCACAACAAATTGTTTGGCTCCGATTGCGAAAGTTTTAAATGACGAATTTGAAATTGTTAAGGGCTTTATGACAACTGTTCATAGTTACACAAATGACCAAAAAATTCTCGATTTGCCTCATAAGGATTTAAGAAGAGCAAGGGCCGCAGCAATAAATATGATTCCAACTTCAACGGGAGCTGCGAAAGCTATTGGTAAAATGATTCCGGAGTTAGATGGTAAATTAGACGGAATTGCAATTAGGGTTCCAACTCCAACTGTTTCTATTTTAGATTTAGTTGTTGAGGTAAAAAAATCAACTACAAAAGAAGAAGTTAACGAAGCATTTAAAAATGCCGCAAAAGAAAAATACTTTAAGGGGATTTTAAAATTGGAAGAAGAACCATTAGTTTCCACGGATTTTAAAGGAGATTCGTATTCATCAATTGTGGACGCAGAAGAGACAATGGTAAAAGATAACCTAATAAAAATCATCGGCTGGTACGACAATGAATGGGGATATTCTACCAGACTAGCCGAATTTGCGGAGTTCGTGGGCAAGAAGTTATAAAATATACAAAGAGCCCTTGATGGGGCTTTTTTGTTTATTTTAAAAATAGTATAATAATTAAATATGTGGGAAAAACAAAAAATTCAGCCTTCTGTAGATTTTTTTAATGAAGGGTACGAGAAAGTACCGGTGGAGGTTTCGGCCAGGCACTGTCATTTGTCGCAACAGGATTTAGAAAATCTTTTTGGCGTGGGATATGAATTAAAAAAAATGAAGGAACTTTCACAGCCGTCTGATTTTGCGTGCGAGGAAACCGTGGAAATTGAATTTGGGTCCAAAAAATTTGAAAAAGTAAGAATTGTAGGACCCGCAAGAGAACAGACACAGATTGAAGTATCTTTGACGGATGGCGCCGGATCTGGGGTAAAAATTCCATTGAAGTTATCTGGGGATCTAAAGGGTTCAGCCCCCGTTATTTTGACGGGTCCAGCAGGCAGAGTCGAATTGCAGGAAGGTTTAATAATTGCCAAGCGCCATCTTCATTGTGCGACAGATGAGGCAAAAAAACTAAAATTAAAAACCGGGGATATTGTTTCCGTAAAGGTGGAAGGTGAGCGTGCGATTGTTTTTAATAACGTTATTGCGAGGGTAAAAGATGATTATAAACTTTCTATGCAGGTGGACACTGACGAAGGAAATTCCGCCGGTATTAACAAAATAGGCGAAGGATATATTATAAAATGATTCTCGTACTTAACTGCGGAAGCCAGTCGATAAAATGGAAATTATTTGATGAAAAATTAAAACTTCTTAAAAACAATAAGATAGAAATTTTAAATACGGAAAATTATCAAAATATTTTAGAAAATGAGTTAAAGAAAATAAGCGGACGGTATATCTCGCTGATAGGGCACAGGGTTGTACATAGCGGAGGAATTTTTAAGAGTCCTTTAAAAATAACCGAGCAAAATTTATCGGAATTAGAAAAAATAAATCATTTAGCTCCCCTGCATAATCCCTATAATATTTTAGGAATAAAGGCGTGCCAAAACATTTTTAAGGACGCTCCGCAATTTGCTATCTTTGATACAAAATTTTTTAAAGATTTGCCGGAAAAGGCACTTACGTATGCTTTGCCAGAAAATATTATAAAAGAGTTTGGATTCAGGAAGTACGGATTTCATGGCATTTCCCACGAGTACGTTGCTAAAAAAGCTTCAGAAGCGCTCAAGAAGCCCTACAGTAAGCTTAAAATTATAACATGTCATTTGGGAGGTGGAGCCAGTATAACCGCCATAAAGAATGGTAAGGTGATAGACACCTCAATGGGATTTACGCCGATGGAGGGATTGGTGATGATGACGAGGGCCGGAGACATGGATTCGGGAATTGTTTTGGAAATTGCCAAAAAATATGGGACAGAAAAAGTAGAAGAAATTTTAAATAAAGAAGCCGGCATAAAAGGAATTTGCGGAGAAGGAAATATGCTTTCGGTTTTGAAAATCATTTCAAAACCCGAAAGCCCTGAGCGAAGTCGAAGGGCAAAACTTGCTCTAGATGTTTTTGTTTATTCAATTCAAAAATATATAGGGAGTTATTATGCAATTTTAGGAGGTTGCGATGTTTTGGTTTTTACCGGTTCTATTGGGTCAGGCTCTGTTAAAATAAGAAATATGATATGCAAAAATTTAATTATATTGTCAAAATCAAAAGTTTTAGCAATTGAAACTGACGAAGAGTTGGCAATCGCGCAAAAAATTATAAAAATAAAATAATTAATAAATTTAAAATATGCAAAAACACTTCGACAAACTCAGTACGAACAAAAAGGGCTTCACAATTATAGAATTAATTGTGGTTATAGCCATTATTGCCGTGCTTGCGGCAATTGTGTTGGTAAATGTTACGCAATACATAAATAAATCAAAAAATGCTGCAATAAAAGCAAATTTGTCAGGATTAATAACGTCCGGCACGATTTATTTAACTGAGAATTCTGGCAGCTCGGGAGACAGTTGGATAAATAGTTCGGAGGTTACAAATATGTATGATGTCGTGTGGGGGTTAAATGTTGGCTTTGACTATCATGGTGATACTGAGTCGGACTCTTGGTGTGTTTGCGCGCCCTTGCACCCAAATGCCGGGGATTGCGACGGGAATGCTTATTGTTTCTTTTGCATTGATAGTGCGGGGAATAAGTTAGCGGCTGGAAGCGATGAAAATAGCAGCATGTGCAGTAATATGTGTGATGATGGCACTGTGAGCCCTACGCACCCATTTGTTTGTAGTTTATAATTTAATAAAATAATAATCTGACGCTAAAAAATGGAAAAACCAAAAAAAAATATATTGTGGTTCGATGAAATAGGGATTGAAGATGTGCCAAGAGTTGGCGGGAAAAATGCCTCACTGGGAGAAATGACAAAAACCGTTGTTCCACAAGGGGTGAATGTGCCCTTTGGTTTTGCCACAACAGCCGAAGCGTATTTTTATTTTTTGGAAAGTACGGGCTTAAACAAAAAAATAGAAGAAGCTCTAACGGGTTTAGATATTCATAATTTAAAACAGTTGGCTGAAAAAGGTAAAACCGTAAGAGATTTAATTTTAAATTCTCAACTGCCCCAAGAATTAGAGCAGGAAATTGTTTTATCTTATAAAAAATTATCTGAAAAATATCAATCAGAAGCGACGGATGTTGCTGTGCGTTCTTCAGCTACCGCCGAAGATTTACCCGGAGCAAGTTTTGCGGGTCAGCAAGAAACATATTTAAACATAGTGGGACCAGAAAACCTTTTGTTGGCAGTTAAAAAATGTTTTGCCTCGCTTTTTACGGATAGAGCCATAGTTTACAGACAAGAAATGGGATTTTCTCATACAAAAGTTGGGTTGTCTGCTGGAATCCAAAAAATGGTAAGGTCTGACCTGGGTGCTTCTGGAGTTATGTTTTCTTGCGACACAGAATCTGGGTTTGGAGATGTTGTTTTGATAAACGCCAGCTATGGATTAGGAGAAAATGTGGTACAAGGGCGTGTTGAGCCTGACCAATATTATGTTTTTGAAACAACTTTGAAAAAAGGATTTAAGCCGGTAATTGAAAAAAAGATTGGTTCAAAGCTGGTGAAAATGATTTATACCGGAAACCCAAAATTACCGGTGAAAAATGTTGCAACAGCAAAAAAAGAAAGAGAGAATTTCGTTTTAAATAATGACGAAATATTGGCGCTTGCCAAGTGGTCTATAATTATTGAAGATCATTACCATAAATCCATGGATATGGAGTGGGCAAAAGACGGTAGAGATGGAAAATTATATATTGTTCAAGCTCGGCCAGAAACGGTCCAAAGTAGAAAAAATTTAAAGGTTTTAGAGGATTATATTTTAAAAAATAAATCCGCCAAGGTTATAGCAAATGGGATGAGCGTGGGAAGCAAAATTGGCTCTGGTAAAGTTAATAAAATATTAAGCGTAAAAGATATAGAAAAATTTAAAAAAGGAGAGGTTTTAGTAACAAAAGCAACTGATCCTGACTGGGTACCGGCGATGAAATTGGCTTCGGCTATTGTTACAGACTCCGGCGGAAGAACTTGCCATGCTGCAATTGTGGGAAGGGAATTGGGAGTTCCGGTAATTGTGGGTTCTGGAAACGGAACAAAAATAATAAAATCCGGGCAAGAGATCACAATAGACTGTTCGCAAGGAGAAGAGGGAAAAGTTTATGAGGGAATAATCCCGTTTGAGATTAAAAAAACAGACATTTCTAATATTGCCAAAACAAAAACAAAAATTTTGATGAATGTGGGCGAGCCATCAAACGCTTTTAATTTAAGTTTTATTCCAAATGACGGAGTGGGATTGGCCAGAGAAGAATTTATTATTATAAATTCTATAAAAGTTCACCCAAACGCTTTAATAAATTATAAGACCTTAAAGCCGGCATTAAAAAAGAAAATTGATGCGTTGACCTTAGGTTACGACGATAAGGTCCAGTTTTATATCGATAAATTAGCAGAAGGCATTGGAATAATAGGCGCGGCATTTTACCCAAAACCCGTTATTGTAAGATTTTCAGATTTTAAAACTAACGAATATCGCTCGTTGTTGGGAGGAGAGGCTTATGAGCCAGAAGAAGAAAATCCAATGATTGGGTTTCGCGGAGCATCAAGATATTATGATAAAGGATTTAAAGACGCATTTGTTTTAGAATGTAAGGCAATGAACAAAGTTCGCGGAGAATTTGGTTTAGACAATGTTATCCCAATGGTTCCATTTTGTAGAACATTGGATGAAGGTAGGAAGGTTGTTGAAATAATGGCAGAAAATGGATTAAGGCGAGAACCCCATTCCGCTCCGCAGGGCGGAGCTTCTCGGGGTGACATAAATCTTAAGCCACTTAAGATTTATGTCATGTGCGAGATTCCGGCAAATGTAATTTTAGCAGAAAAGTTTTTGGAGATTTTTGATGGATTTTCAATTGGCTCAAACGATTTAACTCAATTAACTTTGGGACTAGATAGGGATAACGGAAGTTTATCGGCGATTGGTAATGAAAAGAACGAAGCAGTAAAGGAGCTTATTGAAGAAGCAATAAAAGTATGCCAAAATAACAACAAGTATATTGGCATTTGTGGACAAGGTCCAAGCGACTTTCCGGACTTTGCCCAATTTTTAGTAGAGAAGGGAATTGAGTCAATTTCGTTAAACCCAGATTCGGTTCTGAAAACCAAAATAGCGATAGCGAATACAGAAAAAAAATTACAAACCAAATAAAATTTTAACAATTATAAATGAGTTACGATATTATAACTTTTGGTTCTGCTGCGCAGGACATACACGTAAAATCTAAGGCGTTTAGGATTTTAAAAGACGAAAAAGACTTCGCGACAGGCGAGGGGATTTGCCTTGCTTTGGGCTCTAAGATTGATGTGGAGGATATTATTTATACAACTGGTGGAGGTGGGACAAATACGGCCGCTACGTTTGCGAAACAGGGGTTTAGAACAGCTTTTTGCGGAGCAATAGGGATTGACCTATCTGGATTGGAAATTGTGCGAGAATTGAAGCATTTAAGAATAGACACAAGGTTTGTTGTAAAAAACAAAGAAAAGCACACTAACAGCTCAGTAATAATCTCTAATGTTGGGGAAGATAGAACAATATTGGTTTATAGGGGGGCTTCTGATTTATTGGGTAAAAGTAATATTCAATGGAAAAAAATAAAAAAAGCGAAATGGTTTTATATTGCTCCGTTAGCTGGAACGTTAGCCGATAATTTTGAAGATATTGTTAATTTTGCTTATGAAAATAAGATAAAAATTGCGGTAAATCCGTCGAAACAGCAATTGTCGATGTCGGCAGAAAAATTAAAGAGTATTTTACAAAAAGTGGATGTTTTATTTTTGAACCAAGAGGAGGCATCATTTTTAACAAAAATTCCGTTCGAAGACGAGCAAGAAATTTTTAAAAAGATCGATGAGATATGCCCAGGCGTTGCTGTTATGACAAAAGGTGGAGAGGGAACTGTTGTCTCTGATGGAAAATATATTTATAGCGCCAAACCTAATCCAGAAAGAAAAATTGTTGATACAACCGGAGCAGGAGATTCGTTTGCCGCCGGATTTTTATCTGAATATATAAGACAGAACAAGGATATTGAAAAAGCCATTCAGTTAGGGCTTGCCAATTCAGAAGCTAATCTTTCAGAGGTTGGTGCGAAAACCGGTATTTTAGATAAAAATTCAAAATTTGAAAGGGCCGAAGTGTTAAAGGAAGAATGTGGTAAAAATAATTTATGCATAACAAAATAGGGATATGAAGACAATTAAACATTATTTAGAAAAAGCGCAGAAGGAGAAGTTTGCCATAGGCCAATTTAATTTTTCTGATTTTACCCAAATGAAGGCAATTGTTTCTGCTGGAGAAAAGCTAAAATCGCCAATCATTTTGGGAACTTCGGAGGGCGAAAGTAAGTTTTTTGGTTTGCAGGAAGCCGTTGCATTGAGGGATATTATCAGAAAAAAGACAGGCCTGTCAATATTCCTTAATTTAGATCATGGGAAGTCCTTCGAGTATTTAAAAGAAGCCATTGACGCCGGTTATGACATGGTGCATTTTGATGGCTCAAAAATGCCTTTAGAGGAAAACATAAAAACTGCGAAAGAGGTTGTAAAATATGCCAAGAAAAAAGGAGTTTTAGTGGAGGGAGAAGTGGGCAGAATAGGCACGGATTCATCAAAACTTTATTCGGAAAAATTTGAAATAAAAGAAGAAGATTTAACTAAGCCCGAAGATGCCGAAAAATTTGTAAAAGAAACAAAAGTAGATTTATTAGCGGTGAGTATCGGGACATTCCATGGAATTGATATTTCCGGTGTATGTCCCAATTTAAGATTGGATATATTAGAGAAAATAAAGGGGAAAATGGGTAAAATGGGTCTGGTTTTACACGGCGGTTCTGGGACTCCAGAGGACGACATAAAAGAGGCAATAAACCGCGGGATTGTTAAAATAAACATTAATACCGAATTAAGAGTAGCTTTTTCCGGGAACTTAAGAAGGTTTTTAGATAATAACGTTGAGGAAGTTGTTCCATATAAATTTTTAGCGCTTGCAAAAAATTCTGTCGAGAAGGTTACAGAGTTAAAGATAAAAATGTTTGGCAGTGAAAACAAGGCACAGTAACGTTGGGCTATTTACAAGATAGAAATTATATATTATATTGGTAGTATTAGGTTAAACGCTGAGCAACGGCTCTTTTTTTAACCCAAAATTATTAAACAACAAAAAATGGCTAAGATAAAATTAGAAAGAGAAAAATGTATCGGATGTGGATCGTGTCAGGCATTATGCCCAAAGTATTTTGAGCTAACAGATGATGGAAAATCTCATATTAAAGGTTCCGCAAAGCAGGATGTAGAGGAATTAGAAGTAGAGAAAATAGAATGTGCAGAATCAGCGGTAGAAGCATGTCCTGCGCAATGCATTTATATAGAGAAGTAAGATAATTATAATAAATTAAAATGATTTCATTATCAGCAAAAATTAGGAAGGAAAAAGGTAAAAAAACTAGCGTTTTAAAGGAGGCGGGCAGAATTCCTGCTGTTGTTTATGGCCACGAAATAAAGAACGTTTCGATAGACATCGACTATAAAGAATTTCAAAAAGTTTTAAGAGAGGCCGGCGAAAGCTCATTAATAGAGCTTAGTGTAGAAGGGGAGAAAGAGAAAAGGCTGGTTTTGGTCCATGACTTGCAAAGAAACCCAGTAAGCGATAAATTTATACATATTGATCTTTTTGAAACGTCCGCCAAAGAAGAGGTTGAGGTGGAAATCCCGTTGGTTTTTGAAGGAACATCTTTGGCTGTAAAAGACTTGGGGGGAACTTTGGTTAAAAACATTCCAGAGCTAAAAATAAAAGCTTTACCTCAAAATATTCCTCATGAGATTAAGGTCTCGATAGATAGTCTGAATACATTTGAAGACCACATTTTAGTAAAAGACTTAATTCTACCAAAAGATATTAAAGTTTTTGCAAAACCGGAAGAAATTGTAGTTTCGGTGGCCGAGCCGGAAAAAGTTGAAGAAGAGTTGGCAAAAGAAATTGAAGAAAAAGTTGAAGATGTTGAGAAGGTGGAGAAAGAGAAGAAAGAAGATGATGTTGTTGAAGATGGACCAGAGGAAAAGAAACAGGCAGAGCCAAAAAAATAAATCCTACAGCATAAATTTTAAAAAACTACGGTTTGCGCCGTAGTTTTTTTAGTCTAAGAGTTTGAAAATAAAATATAATAAGATATAATAATTATAGAAATGAAAATATATCATAAAGCATTATTAATCTCATTGGTTATTAGTTTGTTCGCCTTGATGGGCGGTGTTGTTTTTGCTACCGATTTAGGGACGCAGTGCGCTACGGTTTCTCAATCAGCTGCGGGGTGTCCCAATTTAAGCGCAGCTGAGTGTAAAACACTATTACAACAATGCGCAGACTATTACGACCAGCAATCGGCACAATTGGCTCAAGACCTTACAAAAACATCTGCTCAAAAAAATACGCTTCAAGCCCAAATAAATTCTTTAAAAAGTAAAATTAACGGTTTGGAGGCAGATATTAATAAGAGCACAGTTATAGTAAAAGATTTAAATATACAAATAACCGATACGCAGGATTCTATAGTTAGAACATCCTCTGATATTGAGGATTCGCAAAACCAATTGGCAGCCATTCTAAGATCTGTATATGAGGAAGACAAAAAACCGTCTTTTATCATTTTACTTGAGGGTAGTCTTTCTGATTTTTTTAGCAACTTAGCATATTTAGACGGTCTTAACTCAAAAGTTAGCGAGCTTTTAGATAATACAAGAAATCTGAAGTCCTATCTAGAAGGCCAACAAGTAAAAATGAGCGATAATGTCGATCAGCTTCAAAAAACTATAGCATTGCAAACATTACAGAAAAAACAAAACGAGCAAAATCAGCAACAGCAAAACCAATATTTAAAGCTGACGGAAGCGCAGTACCAGCAACAATTAAAAGACAAGCAGGACGCCGATAAAAAATCTGCTGCAATTAAGGCCATGCTTTTTCAGACGGTTGGGGTCTCGAAGGTGCCAACGTTTGGAGAAGCATTGGAAGTCGCTAAAATCGCTGCTGGTTCGGTTGGAATAAGACCAGCGTTCTTATTGGCGATAATAAGCCAGGAGTCTGCGATTGGTAGAAATGTCGGCCAGTGTATGTTAACAGATGCTACAACTGGGGCTGGTAAGAAAATTTCTACGGGAGCTGCAATAATAAGAGTTATGAAGCCCACAAGAGATGTCCAGCCGTTTATACAAATTACAACATCTGTAGGAAAAGATCCTTATAATACTCCGGTTTCTTGTTGGATTCCGGCATATGTTAGTGGTGTTCCGACCGGTTGGGGAGGAGCGATGGGCCCTGCTCAGTTTATTGCTTCGACATGGAATTTATTCGCCGACAGGTTGAAAGCGTTATTGGGTCGAACCGCAGATCCATGGGCCATTAGAGATTCTTTTACAGCTTCAGCAATGTATCTCGCTGATTTAGGAGCCTCTGCTCAAACAGCCGCAAAAGAAAGCAACGCCGCCTCAAGATATTATGGAGGATCGTCATCCTACGCGCGAAGCGTAATGAACAGAGCCAGTTGCATACAAACCTTTATTGATAACGGCACAATGTCTGATAGTTGTGAGAATTTGATATTTTAGTAAATAACGAATAATAAAAAATCCGTCATAGGGCGGATTTTTAGTTGAGGTAAAAAACAGGTAGCGGCTCTTGACACGGATTTAATAATGTGCTAAGATACAAACGTTAACGATTTAACAAAAAACTGCCCAGAAAATTGATAGTCATAAGTTTCAAGAATTTCAGAATTCAGTTTAAGCGAGAAATCACTGTAAACAACAGAAAACAATAAATGATTATCAGTTTCCTGGACAGTTAGACGTTCTGCCTTTCGTGGGAACGAGGTTGAGTAAAGTCTCTCCATGTTTGGCCGATATCGGTGTTGCGCAATTAGTGGGGTTGAGTAAAGCCCGACGCATATCCGATGGGGACACAAAAAAGATCCCCGTCAGCTGTCCTAAGTTCTTTTTTTTGATGGTGTCTGATGGGTCAGGTGTAGCTGGATCTTCCAGCTAGTATGGTTGCTCGAGCAGCCATGGGAAGGCTTTCCAGCCGCGCTATATGGGCGGGGCAGCAGAGAGAATGGCGATGCGCATCGTCAAAACTCTTTGGGAGGTTCATGGGGAGACCTGCCTGCAAATCGCTGTTTCGCGGACAGCGGAGGAACAGGGAAACAACCCAGCAAAAAAAATCCCAAATTCCCATCAGAGCACAATGGCGGCCCGTCGAGTTTTCTCTCAAAGAAAACCTACGTGGCCGCCTCTTTTTTTACTAAAAAATCAGCCAAAAGGCTGATTTTATTTATACAAGCTACTCGCTATAAGCTATTTACCTTCGAAATGCTTTTACAATTGGTTCTAAATCTCCATTAACGATTGATTCTAGGTTGTGCCAGCTCTTATTAATGCGGTGGTCCGTGATTCTGTTTTGAGGATAGTTGTATGTTCTTATTTTTTCAGATCTTTTTGCCCAGCCAATCTGGTCTCTTCTTTCTGATGACAATTTTGATAAATCAGATTCTTCTTGCTGGCGCAAAAGACGCGCAGCCAAAACAGTCATTGCGGTTTCTTTATTTTGTTGTTGGTTTCTTTCTGTTTGACACGTTACCACTAATCCCGATGGTATATGGGTAATACGAATAGCGGATTCTGTTTTATTAACATATTGACCTCCGGCGCCCGATGACCTATAGGTGTCTATTTTTAAATCGCTTGGGCTTATGTTTATTTCAGTTTTTTTCGGCTTCAATAAAACAGCAACAGTAGCGGTAGAGGTGTGAACCCTACCTTGTTTTTCTGTTTTTGGGATTCTTTGTACTCTATGCACTCCGCCTTCGTTTTGTAATTCGTCATAGGCGCCATCTCCAGATAATTCAAAAACAATTTCTTTGTATCCGCCGATTGTTGAATTATTAGAGTCTAAAACCCTTTCTTTCCAGCCCCTTTTTTGGCCGTATTTTGTGTACATTCTATATAAATCTGCAGCAAAAAGTCCAGCCTCATCTCCGCCCTGCCCGGCGCGTATCTCAATAATCGTGGCCTGCTTTTCAGACCTACTTTCTTCTTCTGGAATTTCCGGCTTATAATTTTTCCAATCCTCGGCTGTAAATTTTGAGAAATCTGGTTGGTCATTCATATTTAGAAAGTATAGCAATTTTTTACAAGATTTTCAACACAGTGAACGCTCCTGTCGTGAAAAGTACGCTATAGCGTACTTTTCACGACAGGAGAAAATCAGCCTTGATTTTGAAAATAGGAAGTGGTAGAAATAAATCAGCACATTTCACAAGGAGATCCTATGAACAGATATATTGTGGTCGGAAAAGAAGGCGTAAAGACTGGGGTATTTGATGCTCAGTGGACGACGGTTTATCGGCAAATATTTGCCGAAAGCGACGTAGAGGCAAAAAGGCAGATGGACCAGATGAAACATATCAACGACAAAGAGCTTTTTAAGTTCATTAGTTGAAAGGAGAAAAAATGGCTAACTATGAAGCTATCGCATATCGTTTAGTGCGAGGGAGACTGAGAAGAAGAAAGAAAAGTTTTAGGGCATCTTGGCATCAGCAAGCGCTGGATATTGCCGAAAAACTCTTTAAGGGAGACCTACTAATAAAGAGGGGGCATCTTAGGGTGGTCAAAACGCGCAAGATTATTTATTCTTACTATTCCGTTGATCCATAGTTTTGTTCGCCGGTGACGCTTGTTGCGTCACTTTTTATTGTGAGGTGCGAGCTATTGCTATGATTAAAAAAACATGGTAATATTCTGATATACAAAAATATAATAAAAATTATGAAACAAGGAATTCATCCAAAGTATTACCCTAAGGCAGGTGTCCATTGCGCATGTGGCAATGATTTTAATGTTGGATCAGCAAAAGAATTTATAGAAACTGAGGTTTGCGCCAAGTGCCATCCATTTTATACCAAACAGGAAAAGGTTATGGACACAATGGGAAGGGTACAGAAGTTTAAAGAAAGAGCGGCAAAAAAAATAGTAAAAGTTAAAAGGGTTAAAAATCCAAGAGCGAAGAAAGGAGAAAAATAACCCGACAAAAGAGCTTAGCGCATTTTGACGGGTAATGGGAAAGTGAAAGTTTCGCCAGCCGGGACTTGTATAGATAAGTAAGTTCGCTCTCGCGCCCTTACATGCCTATATGCAATCTTTCCAAAAATAAATAAATGCCAAAAGAAGATTTTAAGTTGAGCGTAGAGGAAATGGAAGCAGCTGGTGTTAACTTTGGACACAAGGTTTCAAAATTGCATCCTAAAATGAAGCAGTATGTTTCTGGAATAAAAAACAATGTGCAGATTTTTGATTTAGAAAAAACAGCAGACGAGCTCGCAAAAGCATTATCGTTTATTTCTAAAACTGTTTCTGATGGAAAATCTATAGTTTTTGTAGGAACAAAAATACAGTTAAGGGCCCTGGTGCAGGCCGGAGCAGAGGAGTGCGGAGTGCCGTATGTTACAGAAAGATGGCTTGGAGGAACATTTACTAATTTTGAAACTATACAAAAAAGAGTTAGTTACTTTAAAGATTTAGAAAGAAAAAGAGGGGCAGGCGAGCTGGAAAAATATACAAAAAGAGAGCGCTTAGATTTTGATAGAGAAATAGCAATCTTAAAAACAAAATTTGAAGGCGTAAGAAATATGTCTAAATTACCGGACGCAGTGCTTATTTTTGGATTAGATAAAGATTTAACTTGCGCCAAAGAAGCGAAGAGAAAAGGCATTAAAATTATTGCGATAGTTGACACAAATGTAAACCCGGACATAGTTGATTATCCTATTCCGGCAAACGATGATGCAATTTCTTCGATTAGATATATAATAGATAAAGTGAAGGAAGTTGTATTGAGCTCAAAAAAGATAATTAAAGAATAAAAGCGCTATGGTTACGATCGACCAAATAAAACAATTAAGAGAGGAGACCGGAGTCTCACCCACGGAAATTAAAAAAGCCCTAGAGGAAACGAAGGGTGACACTGAAAAAGCCAAAGAGTTGTTAAGGATTCGCGGGAAGGCCGTGTTGAATAAAAAATTATCAAGAGAAACAAAGTCCGGACTTATCGAAACGTATTTGCATTCCAGTTTAAAAACTGGTGTATTATTGGACATAAGATGTGAGTCTGATTTTGTTGCAAAGTTACCCGATTTTAAAGATTTAGCTCACGAAATTTGTCTTCAAATTGCCGCAATGAAACCGTTGTTTGTTTCGGAAGAAGAGATTCCCGAGGAATTTTTAGATGGAGAAACAAAAATCTACAAGGAACAAATTAAAGATTCAGGTAAACCGGAGAATATCGTAAAACAAATATTAGAGGGGAAATTACAAAAATATAAGAATGAAATTTCCTTGTTATCACAGGCTTGGATCAAAGACGACTCGAAAACAATAAAAAATATTATTGAAGATACGGTTGCCAAAGTAGGAGAAAAAATAGAAATAAAAAAGTTTGCGAGATACGAGATATAAAGTAGTGTTATTCCCGCGAAAGCGGGAATCCAGAGTGTTTATTGCGCCCCTGGATTCCCAATCAAGTTGGGAATGACAAATAACTAATGTTAGAGTTGATATTATTTGTCATTTTTGTAATCAGTCTTGGTGGAATATTATTTATTTTGGCGCGGAAAATCCCGGATGTAATTTTGTTACCACAGAATGGTGACACAGGAATTAAAAATCATAAAGTTGTCGCTGGCGCAAGCAATAAGGTTAAAAGTTTTTTTATTTTTTTTGAAAAACAGATATTTCTGCACAAGCTACTTTCTTGGATAAAGGTGATAACATTGAAAATAGAAACAAGGGTTGATATTCTTTTACATAGAATAAGAAAGAAAGCGCAGGAAACTGATAAGAAAATAAAAGATAAAAAGTAGGTTTGCCTCTTTAGCTTAGTGGCAAAGCAGCGGTTTTGTAAACCGCAGACGTCAGTCCGATTCTGACAAGAGGCTCAATAGGTATTAGGTTCAAGTCATGTAGTTGGCTCTTTAAATTTGTGGTATAATTGTGAAATGAGCCATAATTCATATCACAAAAAAGAATATAGAAAAAAACAAAGTGCAATAACAAAGGCTAATTGGAAGAAAGGTGTTTTTGATTTTACACGAAAAAGAGAAAAAAGGATTTGTGGCAGAAATGGATGTGGTAGAAAATTTGAGGCTATATATAGCGACCCCAAAATTTATTGTTCGCAAAGCTGTTCAGCTATTGTGAATAACGCCAAGAGAGGTCCGATGTCCGCGGAGCAGAAAATAAGAATTGGCAAAGCGCTAAGGGGAAGAAAAAACCCACGTGCTGGGGAAATAATAGTCCCGAGAGTTGAGATTATTTGTGCTAACACAAAATGTAAAAAGGTATTTTTAGTGGAGAGATGGAAGAAGAGAAAATATTGCAGTAATCAGTGCACAATGGCGGTCGTTGGTGGAAAGCCGACCTCACCGAGGGCTTCACGCGGGAAAGCAGGAATTAGAAAAGACATTAGTAAAACGATTTATTTTTATAGTCGGTGGGAAGCAAATTTTGCAAGGTTGCAAAATTATTTGGGTGTTAAATGGGAATACGAGCCGAAGACCTTTGATTTAGGTTCGCAAAATTACACGCCGGATTTCTATCTCCCGAAATCTAATACATATATTGAAGTAAAAAATTTCCTTTGGAAGTATTCAAAAATAAGGGACGAAAAATTTAGGAAGTTGTTTCCAGACATAAAATTGCAGTTGCTCTTGAAGGAAGACTATCAAAAATTAGAAAATAAATATTCAGAATTAATTCCCAACTGGGAATTTAGAAATAGCCCGTTTAATGTAAATTAAATTTTATGCCCGAAAAATTTGAGTCACAAAAAAGTGAAACACCGGAAGTGGAAAGAGAACAAGCTCCTGAGGCAGTGGAATTATCGGGAAAAGATTTAGTTAAGCTGTTTTCAAGTAATGAATTAAAAGGTGCCTTAAAAATAGCTGGCGAAACAACAGCAATCACAGGTCGCGAAACTGGGTTCAGGTTGGCAATTCTTCCCAACAAACAATTGCTTGTTGGGAACATTGTGGCAGGGTCTTCTGAAGCCATCAGATATGATTATCAGGATATTATAAAGGACGCTGGCGAAGACGATATTGAATCTGAGCAACACCCAAATATACGATTTCATTTTCACCCAGAAGCTGATGGTATTCTTATGCCATCAGCGGGGGATATGGAAGAGAGCGATTTGCAGGGAGTGTGCCAAATTAAGGAAAACGGAGATATTGATATACTCCTATTACAGTCGGAAAACTTTGTTTCACGGGGCGAATTAATAGAAAATATCGAATTATTTCACAGTGAAGTAGATCAAAAATTTAGAGAAGGAGGCTTTCTTAAAAGGACAGATTATATGGATATGGAGCTTGCTAAAATTTTGGAAAGCAATGGATTCAATAATTGTTTTATTGCTTATAAAAAAAGAAATGATGGGTATGCTCTAACAAGGGTAGCAATGGAAAAAATAAAAAATTTTGGGAAAGTAAAATTGACCGCAAAAAATTAATAAGGATAAAGTACAAATATTATTATGGTGGAAAAGATAGAGCAACGAGATAATCAAGAAGCAGACCCGATTCCAGAGAGTTTGACAGACGAAGAACTTGTGGAAAAAATTAAAGAGACTAGTCGCGATTCTGAAAGAGTGCATGACGACATGCATCGATTTATTCACTTTGATTATCCAGAAACTGATGAGGGGCGTAGATTTGTTGGAGTGGCAGAAATGCCTATTGAAGAGCAAATAAAACAATTCCCAAAACTTTTTGAAGCAATGGATGGATTCCATCGACGCGACAGAGAGGCTTGGCCAAGGTACTTGCGGTACCAGCAGGAATACGGTCGAAGAAAGGGAAGAGATTATTTTCAAGAAAAATTCGGCGATAAACTTGATAGATTATTCAGGGAGGTCCATGGGCTTCCCTTTAAAGAAGAAGGAAAGTCCGCGCAATTAACCGAACAAGAAAAAGAGGCAAAAACAAGAGAGATGAATGAATTGAATGGTCAGTATAAAGAAGCGAGTGGAACTGAGTATGATTTCATTGATGTTAGAGAGGAGTTGCAAGAGAGCAAGGGTGGGTTGGGAATAAAAATTGATTTTGAGGAAAAGACTTGACAATGATTTATTTTCAGATAAGATGTAATATATAGTGAGTAGTTTGTAGTGAGTAGAATAATAAAATTAAATTTTAAATTCTGCAACAAAATTTAATTTAAAAATTAAGACTTTATAAAATGTCCGCGAAAATATTTTTGCAAAAGAATATTTTCGCGGGTGTTTTTTTCAACGCCAGCTGGCGTTGTCCCGCGAAGCTTTAGCGAAGTGGGACAGAAAGTTCTGGAAGGAGAGCATATTGAAAAATAAACTCAGTCAAATAATTTCTGGTCCAAGCCAGAAATTGAGATCCTTTGGATTTTATTTGGCTAGAGCAAATATGGAGTTGAATTTTAAAACCATTTTAAAATTCAACAAACCCGCCAAAAATTTGCAAAGCAAATATTTAGGCGGGCAAGTAAACAACCAAATTAGTTTTTTAAAGTTGTTTCGAATTATCCTGCGTAGCTTCGAAAGAAGCGAAGTGGGAACACATTAGTAGTTTATTCTAAAACTAGATTCAAACCAAATAATGTTTATTTGAGAGTTTGATCCTAGCTCAGGGTGAACGCTGGTAACGTGGATACCGGCATGCAAGTCACGGGGGCCGCAAGGCAACCGGCGAACGGCTTAGTAACACGTGGGTACATACCCTAAACTGGAGTACAGCTCGTCGAAAGACGGGGTAATTCTCCATAGCACCGCAAGGTTAAAGCAGCAATGCGGTTTAGGAATGGCCTACGGCCTATCAGATAGTTGGCGAGGTAAAGGCTCACCAAGTCTATGACGGGTAGGGGGCGTGAGAGCGCGATCCCCAAGAATGGCACTGCGACACGGGCCATACTCCTACGGGAGGCTGCAGTCGAGAATCTTCCGCAATGGGCGAAAGCCTGACGGAGCGACGTTACGTGAATGAAGACGCTCTTCGGAGTGTAAAGTTCTTTTCTCTGGGAGGAAGACCGCAAGGTCAGACAGTACCAGAGGAATAAGGGGATCCTAATTCTGTGCCAGCAGGAGCGGTAATACAGAATCCCCAAGCGTTACCCGGATTTATTGGGCGTAAAGGGTTCGTAGGTGGT
>CAZMKW010000007.1:0-24782 GCA_964567205.1 uncultured Candidatus Saccharibacteria bacterium
GCGGCCCGCAGGTTCTATAATACAAATGTCAGAGATTTAAATATCAAAGTGGAAATCTTTCCTGCAAACATGATAGCCAGTTCATTTGGATTTAAACAGATGGAGTTATTCCAAACAGCTAACGATGCAGAGAGAGAGCCCGTTGCCGTGAAATTTTAATTTCTATTTTTATGGCGTCGATTTATACGCAAGCAGATTCTAATACGAGAAAAACCTGGTTTTTTATAACTGGGTTTTTGGTCTTTATCATTGCGATTGGATGGTTGTTCGGCTATTTACTGGACAGCAACGCTATTTTGTATTTTGCTATATTTTTGAGCGTGTTTATGTCTTTTGGAAGCTATTGGTGGTCAGATAAAATTGTTTTATCAATGTACAAAGCGGTTCCAATAGAGCACAATAAAAATCCCGAGCTTTATCACATTGTAGAAAATCTTTGCATCACGGCAGGCTTGCCGATTCCAAAAATTTATATTATTCCAGAAATGCAACCAAATGCTTTTGCAACCGGAAGAGACAAAAATCACGCCGTTGTTGCTGTGACTCAAGGACTTTTAAACCGTTTAGATAAAACAGAATTACAGGGAGTTATAGCGCACGAACTATCACACATTGGGAATAAAGATATGCTTTTGTCTACAGTCGTTGCAATTTTAGCTGGAATTGTCGCTATGCTTGCCAATATGTTCATGAGGGTCAGTTTTTGGGGAGGTGGAAGGAGATCAAATGATAACAAGGGGAACGCCGGCGTGATTTTAATAGTTTTAGGGATTGTTGCAGCTATTTTAGCTCCAATTGCCGCAAGTCTTGTGCAACTGGCAATTTCAAGAAAAAGAGAATTTTTAGCAGACGCCGACGGAGCCTTATTAACCAGATATCCTGAAGGACTTGCCCGCGCATTAGAAAAAATTTCGTCAGATCCAACGCCGATGAAAATTACAAATGATGCATCCAGTTCACTTTTTATTGATTCGCCATACAAAGGGAAACAAAAAACCAATTGGTTTATAAAATTATTTATGACCCATCCACCAGTTGAAGAAAGAATAAAAGCATTGCGTGGCATGGAAGTTTAAAATTTGGAGGAGTCGCATAGTGGCTATTGCAACGCCCTGGAAAGGCGTGCCTCGAAAGGGGCCCGTGAGTTCGAGTCTCACCTCCTCCGCAAAAATATTATTAAATAACAGCGAACGAATAAAGAATTCAGCGTAAATTAGACCACCCAATGTATAAAATACAACAGGGTCTAATTTCCGAAGCAATCTTGTTCGCCTCGCTCACAAGACCGTGGAAGAACAAACAGCAAAGTTTTTAAATAAAGTTTTTATGCTCGCAGCGATTTTAGTTGTGGGTATTTTAGTATTTTTTGTAGGGCAGATGGTTTTACAGCAAAAAGCAATTGACCAGCAAAATAATTATCAGATAACAGTTTCCGGAGAAGGGAAGGTTTACGCAAAACCCGATGTGGCCGTCGTCATTTTGGGAGTTACAACAACGGCAATAACGGTTGCTGATGCGACAACAAAAAATACAGATAAAATGAACGCTGTCATTGATGCAGTAAAAAATTTACAGATTGATGAAAAAGACATTCAGACAACAAATTATGATTTAACCCCTTTGTATAATTGGACGCAGACTGGAGGCAGGATTTTTCAGGGTTATACATTAGAGCAGGATATTCAGGTAAAAATAAGAGATTTTACAAAAGTTGGAGACGTTTTGTCTGGGGCGACAACGGCGGGAGCCAATGTTGTGGGAGACTTACAGTTCACGATTGATAATCCGGAACAGTTTAGAGAAGAAGCTAGAGCCGAGGCAATTGCACAAGCAAAGACAAGTGCACAGAATTTAGCAAAAGAATCGGGTGTAAATTTGGGAAAAATAATAAATGTTTATGAAAACTACATTTACCCAATAGCATACTCGAGTAATGTAAAAACTGGAATGGGCGGAGGAGTTGCAGAATCGGCGCCCGCTCCAACAATTCAGCCCGGCCAACAGGAAATCGATATTACGGTTAATTTAACCTACCAAGTTAAATGACAGACTGCATATTCTGTAAAATTGTAGCGGGGGAAATTCCCAGCTATAAAGTTTTTGAAGATGATAATTTTCTGGCGTTTTTGGATATAAACCCTTTTGCTAAGGGACACACCCTGGTCATTCCAAAAAAGCACGTAAAATGGGTTTGGGATTTAAATGAAGAGGAATATTCAGACTTGTTTAAAAAAATTAAATTAATTGCAAAAGCTCTTGAAAAAACATTCAATACCGAATGGATAGTGGAAGGGATAGCGGGGATAGATGTTCCTCACGCCCATGTACACGTTATACCGAGGCAGATAGGCGATGGGCTTGGGGCGTTTCCAAATAAAGTTTTAGATCCTAAGCCATCTGACGAGGAAATGCAGAAAATCGCAGAAGGAATAAAAAGCAAAATTTAATTGCTTTTAACGTAAGCGATGGTAATATAAAGTCGGATTGTCTCGGCATAACTTTTATGGACCCTCAAATCGAAGAAATAAAAAATAAGCTTAATATAGTCGACATCGTCGGCAGTTATGTTAAGCTTTCAAAGACAGGAGTAAATTATAGGGGCGTCTGCCCATTTCACTCTGAAAAAGGGCCTTCTTTTTTTGTAAGCCCGACGCGTCAGATGTGGCACTGTTTCGGATGCGGAGCCGGTTCATCAATTTTCGATTTTATAATGAAGATCGAGGGGATAGAATTTGGAGACGCGTTAAGAATTTTAGCCGCTAAGGCCGGCGTTGAATTAAAAAAAGAAAATCCGCAAATAGTAAGTGAAAGGAAAAAACTGTATGAAATATGCGATCTGGCATGTTCTTTTTTTGAAAAACAATTAGGGAACAGCGCATATGGCAAAGAAGCGAAAGAATATTTGTTAAAGAGGGGAATTAAAGAAGAAACTATAAAAAAATGGAGGCTGGGTTATTCGCCCGATACTTGGCAGGGTTTGTCTGATTTTTTAGTAGGCAGAGGATATGCCAGGGAAGAAATAGTAAAAGCCGGATTAGCGGTACAATCGGACAAAGGCAACAATCCATATGATAGATTCCGTGGAAGAATTATCTTTCCCATTTTTGATCTAAACTCTCAAGTGATTGGTTTTGGAGCAAGAATTTTTAAGCAAGCTGATGCAAAGGAGACTGCAAAATATATAAATACTCCCCAAACCATGCTTTATGATAAAAGCAATATTTTATATGGAATAAATTATGCAAAATTAGCCATTAGAAAAAATAATCAGTGCGTTTTAACGGAAGGATATACCGATGCCATAATGTGCCATCAGGCAGGATTTGAAAATACTGTCGCTGTTTCTGGAACCGCTTTAACTCCGCGCCATTTAAGTGTTTTGAAAAGATATTCCGATAATTTACTTTTATCTTTTGATATGGATTTGGCGGGGGATACAGCAACAAAAAGAGGAATAAACTTAGCAGAGTCACAGGGTTTTAATATAAAAGTTATAGATACATATTCTGGCGCTAAAGATCCCGCAGAAATTATTTTAGAGAATCCGGAAAATTGGAAAAAATCAGTTGAAAACGCCAGGACAATAATGGATTTTTATTTTGATTCTGCTTTTAAAAAATTTGATAAGAACGATCCAAAACAAAAAAAAGAAATAGGCAGAATTATATTGCCGGCAATAAAAAGGATACAAAACAAAATTGAGCAGTCGCACTGGGTTCAAAAATTGGTGGAAAAGCTTGACGTTAGCCAAGAAGCTGTTTTAGAAGAATTGAAAAATATAAAAACAGAAAATAACTACTCTGCGCAGTCGGTATCCGGGGATCATCATAGTGTAGTAAAAAATGCGGGGAATAATGGTTTTACAATAGAGGGCCGGAAAAAACTTTTAGAGGAAAGAATTATTTTATTAGTTTTAAAAAATCCTGCTAATATTAATTTGATAAAAGAATTAGATTTTAGATTATTTTGTGAAAAAAGCAGAGAATTTTTAAACAATTTGAGCAAAGAGGCCCTGCCAATTTTTGCGTCAGACCAGGCAGAAGCGGGAGATAAATTAAAGGTTATTTTTGCGGATATTTCCCAGGAAGAAAAATATAAAACTACTTTTGGCTTACTTTCTCTCCTATCTGAGGCTGAAGCAGAAACCGAAGTCGAAAATGACGGCTCCGAGGAGGTGGAGCTTTGCCTTTTTCAGCTAAAAAGGTTAGAATTGAAAAACGAATTGGGTATGCTTTCCGGGGTTATAAAAAATGATCCAAACCAGCAAAACCAAGAGCATTTAAAGGAATTTGATAAAAAAGCGAGAGAACTGCATCAAAAAAATTAAAACCATATGAAAAAAAATAAAAAAGTAAATAAAGCCAAAAAGATAAAACCAAAAAAGGCAAAAAAGGTTTTGCAAAAGAAAAAGGCGCCACACAGGATTGAAAGAGTCAGTAAAAAAGCTGTTATAGATCAGGCTCAATTAGGCGCGCTTTTAAAAAAAGGAGAGGAAAGGGGTTTCATTACGGTTTCAGAGATCTTATATGCTTTCCCTAAAATAGAGAGAGATATCGAGGGGTTAGAGGGTCTTTACGATGATTTTAAAGAGCGAGGGGTTCAGATAAAAGAAATGCAGGATTTTTTAGAGACAAAGACGAAAAAAGAAAAAAAGGGTAAAAAGGCGCTTGTGGGCAAAATTGATCCTATACAAATGTATTTAAGAGAAATAGGCAGATCCAGTTTTTTATCGGCAAAAGAAGAAAAAGAATTGGCAAAAAAAATAGAAGTAGGAGACGAAGATGCTAAGAATAAACTGGCTTTGGCAAACCTAAGGCTGGTTGTTTCTATCGCTAAAAAATATGTAGGCAGATCTCCCAATTTAACTATGCTCGACCTAATACAAGAGGGGAATTTAGGTCTTTTTAAGGCTGTCAAAAAATTTGATTGGAAAAAAGGATACAAGTTTTCAACCTATGCCACATGGTGGATCAGACAATCAATTACAAGAGCCTTAGCTGACCAGGCAAGAACCATCAGGATTCCAGTACATATGATAGAAACAATTTCAAAATATACAAAAGTTAGAAAAAATCTTTTACAGGAATTAGGGCGTGAGCCACTGGCTGAGGAAATTGCAGCTGAAATGGGTTTGGAGGTTGATAAGGTCCATCATATAAGAAAAATTGCGCAGAAAGCAGTTTCTCTGGAAACTCCAGTTGGAGAAGATAAAGACAAGCAAGACAGCGTTTTGGCAGAGTTTATAAAAGACGACAAAACAATAGCACCCAATACGGAAGCCTCCAGAAAACTTTTGAAAGACCGCCTAAAAGAGATTTCCAGTGAATTGACGCCAAGGGAGTTGAAAATTTTAGCGATGAGATTTGGCTTAGATGACGGCGTGATGCACACACTGGAAGAAACTGGCGAAGAGTTTGGTGTAACTAGAGAAAGAATACGTCAGATTCAAGCAAAGGCATTAGAAAAATTACGCAGGCACAAAGAATTAAAAAAAATCAAAGACTACTACTAGTAGGTAGTGGACAGAACAAACAAAAAAGCGCCGAAAGGCGTTTTTTTGTTTAAGCTCTTATTTTTTATGCTGTAAATCCCAAATAGGTGATTGCAAGTCCGATAAATACTGCGACGACTAAAGCATACGGAAGAAACGGCGCGTTTTCTATTTTTTTTACCCATTTTTTAGCGAGCTCTGGTGTAAACAGTAAAGACAACCCTTTTATTAAAGCTGCCCAGCCAAAGATTGTAATAATAACACGCCAATCTTTTATCCAAATGTTATGAGCTAAAACCGTGGATATACCAATAACGAAACTGATAAGTCCCCATAAAAAGAAATTTTCTTCGGTTTCTATTTCGGCGAAGAGGCGTTTTAAGTGGGTTTCTTTTATGAGAAGGGCGAGGGAAACCACTACTAGAGAAATCCCCCAAATTTCTGCTAAATAATTTGAAAGTGCCATATAATTTTTATTAATTAATATTAATTAATTTTTAATTTTATTGACCTTTTGTTTATTTTAACACAAATTAGAGTTTAGCGCTCAAATCAACGTTTTTTGCATTTCCAACCTTACCCTTGTGTTTTCCCATATCAGACAAAGAAGAGCTTTTTGTATATTCGATAATTATTTTCTTTCTTTCTTCTATAGGGAAATATTGGTTGTTTATTGCCGGACCGCCGATACATCCTCCGTCACAGTTTAAAATGTCTAAGAATTTATAATGTTTTTTCCCTGATTTTATTTCTTCCAGAGCTTTTTTAATATTATCTACGCCGTCTGTAACCAAAATTTCGTCGGGTTTAAATAACTTTTGTATATGAGAAGTTGAGGCAAGTCCTCCGGAAACTGGGTAAATTTTTGTGTATTCCCTTATAAAAGAGTCAAAATAATAATTTTTAGTAAAATTTTCTTCTTTAATCCCCTCCTGGTCAAAAATTTGTTTTAATTCTTTAAAGGTTATTACTGCATCTATAGCTTCCTTGTATTTTGGCGCTTCAACGTTTTGTTTCGCCCAGCAAGGAGAGAAAAAAATAATTTTACAATCAGGTTTTTGTTTTTTATGAATTCTGGCCATAGAAGCCATAGGGGAGACAATAGGCATTAAGAAATTAGTAAGCTCCGGATATTGATTTTGGATCATTGCCACAACGGTAGGGCAGGGTGAGGCTATAAATAGTTTTTGGTTTTTATGGGTTTTTATGTAATTCGCGTATTCCCAGTTTACCATTCTGGCTCCAAAAGTTAATTCTGTGACCTCTTTAAATCCTAAGTGTCGCAACATTCCTATAATATTAGGATATTTAAAATCAATAGGAAAAGACGGGGCTAACATAGCCACCGCTTCATTATTTTTTATTAAATCTATTTTTTCCTTTGGTGTCATTTATTTTCCCCACTTGAAAAAATCTGCAAACCAAGACTTTACTATCAGGTAAGCCACAATTGCCAAAAGAATTATGTAAAACACAACCAGGTGCCAGGTTGGATAAGTCAAAAATCCGACTATCGATAAAATTATCTCTCCAAATGTCATATTATATTTAAATTATTTATCACTGATATTTTTATTATACAACATATGTAGTAATTTTAAAATTTGAGGCAAATAGTTATGCACACGTTGCACTGTTTTAGCGATTACAGGAAAGTGGTAATATAAAATAATATTATAATATTATTAAATTTTAAAAATTATGAATAGGGTGATTGCGTTAGTTATAACGTTGATGGTTATAGTTTTTTTTATAGCCGTTGGTGCTTTGGGCCTTTTTGTTTATCAGGAATATACAAAGCCAGGGCAATCGGCAGATAGTATACAAACGGGTCAGACGATGGCGCAAGGTGATCAGCAGGAATTAAGTAAATTAAGATTATTAAAGTCTGGTGTAGTTAATTTAATAATGCTTTATGGCCAAGTAACAGATATATCTGACAGCATAATCACATTGTCGTTTAACCAGTCCAACCTTAGTTTTACACTCAGTCCAAACGCAAATATTTATTTTGTTGACACTAGTTCTGCGACACAGAAACAAACTCCAGGAAAAGTTTCGGATATTAAGACGGGCGAAAATATACAGGTTGGAGCACAACTTACACCAGACAATCAATTGGTCGGGTATTCTGTTTTAATTGTTAAGTAGGTCATATTCTTTGGTCAACAATCAATTTTGGAGCAATATAAAAAACAAAAAAGTATAAACGGTTCCAAGTTTTTTACCAATGCTGTTAAGATATCAGCCGCAGGTATTTTTTTTAGTATTGTTTTTGTAATTTTTTTGAGCTTTAATTTTAGTGCATTGGTAGTTGCGCAGTCACGGCCGTCTTACACCTGTAATACCACCAGCCACTCTTGCGAATATTTTAAGACGGGGGATATTTATGCGGGACAGTACACAGATCTTGGAAAATGTTCGTCCGCGTGCCCAAGTCTTCATCCCGACCAGTCTCCACAATCCCAACCCACACACTACACCTGCAAGACCGATGACCAGTCCTGCATCCCAACTTCTGACATAATGGCTGGTTACGACTATGAAGGCACATACATCGGCGATCCCAGTTGTGAAGGGAAATGTGTGGAAGAAACGTACAATCCCGAAGATTTAACATGTAATACAAAAGATTACACATGTGTTGAATTAAAAGAGGTAGGAGGTAAACCAATTGCTGGAAGGTTTAATCCGGGCTGGTGGGGAAATTGCAATTCTTATTGCGAGGAATTGAAGCGTACGAAAGACCAAGAAGAAGCTCAAAAAAAAGATGAACAGCAACAAAAACCTCAACCCCCCCAAAAAATACTCTGTCTTAAAGGTGTCTGTATCCCTAGCACCAACGGAACATATTCCACCGAGGAAGAGTGTACCCCCAAATGTCCTTTGCCCGCCCCATCTAAGTCCTACTACTGCGATTATTCTGATTATCAGTGTAAGGAAACAACCAGTAGTGGTGGTATTACAAAAGAGCAATGTGACCCAAAATGTAAACAACCAGACCAGCCAGAATCTACGGGCAAGCCTGTGCCCGAGCCCGCATCCGCACAAAGATATTCTTGCACTGCCGACGGCGCATGTGTGGAGGATAGTAACTTCAGTGCGCCGTATACAGACCCCGACTGCAGTTATTATTGCCAGCCAGATTCTGACGATACTGATACACCCCAACCCACATCATCCTATACCTGCAACACTACCAGTCATTCTTGCGAGCCTTACAGGCAAGGAGATAACTACATAGGAAAATATGCAAACACAGAACTCGGAAAGTGCTTAGGTATTTGTCCTACCCTACATCCCACCCAGCCACAACAAACCACGCCGACCCAACCCACACACTACACCTGCAAGACCGATGACCAGTCCTGCATCCCAACTTCTGACATAATGGCCGGTTACGACTATCAAGGCACATACATCGGCGATCCCAGTTGCAACGGAGAATGCAAAGATCAACAGATGGATCCCAATGGTTGGACCTGTAATCCGGACGGATACAAATGTCAAAGGTTGTCATTCACAGGACACCCCATTTATGGAGAGTTTGAGTCTACCGACACCGGCCTCAATTTTTGCGTCCAGGCGTGCAATAAATTAAAAGAAAAAACCCAGCAACAAAAACCTCAACCCCCCCAAAAAATACTCTGTCTTAAAGGTATCTGTATCCCTAGCACCAACGGAACATATTCCACCGAGGAAGAGTGTACCCCCAAATGTCCTTTGCCCGCCCCATCTAAGTCCTACTACTGCGATTATTCTGATTATCAGTGTAAGGAAACAACCAGTAGTGGTGGTATTACAGAAAAGCAATGTAGGGACGACTGTATACAGCCGGATCAGTTAAAATATTCTTGTGATACATCTACGGGTAAGTGCGTAAAAGCAGTTGATGGGTTTTGGACAAATGATCCAACTTGTAATAATCAGTGTCTTCCGCCCGAACCAACTTCTGCGCCAATTTCTACAACAATAAGTATAGAGGTAAGCCCGTCATCTGCTATTTTAAATATCGGAAAAGCGCAGCAACTGACCATTTTATGTATGATTAGTCAGGGGTTATCTTCCGGAAATTGTTCATCGCTTGGCGCGAAGATTTCTTTTATTTCAAGTAATGCATCAGTGGCCATAGTTGATTCCAATGGGCTAGTTAAAGCAATTGCGGCGGGTTCCGCAAATATTACAATTACCGCAACCAAGGAGACCGCAAGTGCCAGCACAGAGGCGGTTATATGGGTAAATGATTCTACTACACCAACACCAACACCAACTCCATCGCCTTCTGACGCAACTTTTACCTGTGACACTAGAAATTTTACATGTATACCATATACCGAGACGACGTACACTTTTGGAAAATATGGCGACACTTATACGTGTTCTGAATTGTGCGTAGCTCGTTATTATTGCGAACTTGCCACCAAACAGTGTAGGGCGATGCCTTACGAATGGTATTCTGAAGGGTTTACTAATGATTTTAACGAGAAAGAATGTTCTGATTTTTGCTCTACCTCGGGTACGGGTTACTTCTGCAACGAAACTACTAAAAAATGCGAACAATACCCAGGCAGGAGTGGGGGTGATTATTATTCAGCCTGCAAATACAAGTGTGACGGTGGACAGCTGTAATCTTTAATTATTGGTGTGTCGAGCGATAGAAATCTAAGACTGCAGAAATTATTTGCGCAATAACTAAAAAAGAGGTTTTATCCTCTTTTTTAGTTATTGCGCAGTTTGTTTTATTGGCTTATATTCTTAGGAAAGTTTTGCCAAATGTTATATAAAAAAGTTTTTGCCTGATCTATATAATGATTAGCAGGCCCAAAGATCCAATTAAGTTTAGTAATCCAGCTGTTTAAATTTAAAGATATGCCAAAAGGGGACAACATCTGATCGAAGTCAAACCCCAAGCGTTGCAACACGTAAACTACAACTATGAAAATTATAACACCAACAATAGCTTTAATAATGGGGCTTACGATAAGTTTTACAAAAAAATAAATAACGATAATGGTGACAACAATTGCTATAAGTGATGCGACTTCCATAATTTTAATTATTAGTTTGTATTATATAATTTTACCACATTTCTGACAGTGAGGATAGAAATGTCGGGCAGAGCGCGTCTAAGCCTTTTTTTCTGAAATCAGTTGGTTGAGTATTTTTTTGACGGCTTTTGTACTGTCTTCGTCAATAATTGAAACCGCCACAGCATCCCTTCCCACGGTTTTTTTAAATTCTTTTTTTATTTTTTCGATAATATCCACAGATGCAGTGTCGCTCTTACTTATAAAAATATACTCCGGTTTTTCCAAAAGCACCTTATTATAAGCTTCAAGCTCTGTTCTTACACTTTTATAATCTTTAACCGAGTCGGCAGAGTCGGCTGCAACAAAGTGAAATAAAACTCTCGTGCGCTCTATATGTCGTAAAAATTTAATGCCAAGGCCCTTGCCCTCAGAGGCCCCCTCTATAAGCCCCGGAATATCAGCCAGTATCAAATCGTAATATGCTCCCAAATTGGGCTCTAAGGTTGTAAATGGATAATTTGCAACCTTACTGTTTGCATTTGTTAATTCGTTAAGCAAGCTGGATTTTCCAACATTTGGTAAACCTATAAATCCAACGTCGGCAATCATTTTTAACTCAAGGCGTAGCTCAAAATATTCTCCCGGTTTACCCCCTTGAAATTGTCTTGGGCTGGTATTAGTTGAGGACCTAAAAAGATAGTTTCCTTTTCCACCCTTGCCCCCCTTCGCAACCAATTCTCGTTGTCCAATTTTAGTTATTTCGATGTCTTTTTTATTAATAAGATTGTGGCAAACTGTGCCCACCGGCACAAACAAAGTTAAATCTTTTGCGTCATGGCCGTCATTAAGCTGTGATTTTCCGTTTTGTCCCTTATCTGCAATGTAATCTTTTTTAAAACGGAATTGCCTTAAAGCTCCAAGGTCTGCAACCCCTTCAATAAAAATGCTTCCTCCTTTTCCGCCACTGCCTCCGGTGGGTCCTAGTGTGAACCTTGTTCTGCTGAAAGTTGCCAGTCCTGCACCTCCCTCACCGGCGGCAACTGTTATTTTTATATCATCTGTGATCATAAATTTATAGGGCCTATTTTACGTATAGGTTGCAAAAGCAATGGCCGTCTTTTTTGATCTCATCTTTATGCCAAAAGCACGGACATATTTTTTTTGAGTCTTCTGCCTCGTCGCCAGTAACCCGTCTGCATGGGCAGTATTTTTTACCGTATTTTTTTTCATTTTCTAAAAGTCCGTTGATTATTCGTTCAACAATTTTTTTGTCGGGATTTAGCTGAAATCCGTTGTCCTTTGCGTATTTTTCGTATTCTTCGGCTAATTTTTCTATTTTTATTTGTTTGTCTTCTTCCATATTTTTTTATTTTTTTTCTAAAATATTTTTTAGCCACTCTTTAATTGAATTTTCCGGAACCAATCCTACAAAGCCGCTTACGGGTTTTCCGTCCTTAAATAACACAATAGTCGGTATTTTTTCGACACCAAACTTTTGAGCCGTAAGGGGGGAGTCGTCAAGATTTGCTTTCATCAAAATAACTTTTTCTTTGAATTCTTCAGCTATTTTTTCCAACACCGGCGTCAGCATAGAACAAGGCTCACACCACGTAGCAAAAAAATCGACTAAAATAAATTTGTCGGCGAGTGCCCCATGGGCGCTAATTTCTTTTTCAAAATTTTCGTCGTTTAAAGTATTTTCCATAATTATTTTGTTAATTATACTTTTTTAATCAATGTGCCAGAATCTTACGTTTTCCTTCTTTTTATTGTCTTTGCCGATGAACTTAAAATCTAAAAAATCTTTTAAATCGCTTATAAAAAGTCCGGCGCCAAAAAAGAAAATATATAATTCCAAGTTGTTTTTAAAAAAGAAAAAACCGATTATCATTAATATTAATCCATATATCCAATGGTGCGGGGCCCAAGCAGGGTCTTTGAGCCAAAAATTTAGATAATTGTCGCCCCATCTTCCGATAAGATAACCCAGGAAGGCTGATAACAAGGGGCGTATTATATTTGTGATTACCATAAGCCAATCTTAGCAAAAATTAACCATATTTAAAAGAGTTATAATAAAAAAGCGCGTAAGTTGAAAAAACCCTACGCGCCACGAAACTTCGGCTACCATCAGGCAGCCTTATTCCCTCGACCTACTCCGAGAAGTTCCTCCAAAAGGCGATCGACAGTAATGTCGATGATGAAGTCCCGATCGTAAAGACCGGCTTCTTCTTTCGCCTTTGCCTCCGAAGTTTTCCTTTTACTCTCCTCAGGGTTGATTTTTTCTAATCTTTTGAGCATTTTCTCTCCGGTTAGCACATTGCGGCGAATGATAGAATTATAAGCGCAACCATGCGTATTTTGCGCCTATACTCCTTCCTGAGCCATTTCCAGATCATCCCACATACTCCTTTTATTGTCTGGAAAAATCGCCCCCCCTTTTTCGGCACGCTTTGCGTAGCGCTCAAGGTTAGCCGCCTTGATGCGCTGATTGTCGTCGTCGTATTCATCATCTGAGAAATGACTGGGCCTAAAACCCTTCAGCGTCTTTGTATTACTGCCTGTGGCCATTATTACGCTCCTTCTGGGGCCATGTACTTAGATTAACAATGAGCGCCGTTCGCTCTATCTATGAGACTTTATTATATTACTTTATATGGATAGTGTCAATATTTAAGGTATTATTTTGCACTAACTAAAAATGCCCGTTAGGGCACAATCTTTTATGTTGCGATGATTATTTTATAAGAAAATACGCGATAATCACTATTCCTAATATAATTCTGTAGTAGCCGAAGATTTTGAAGTTATTTTTTTGTACATAACTAATTAAAAATTTTATTACTGCCAAGGCCACAATAAATGAGACAATAAATCCTATCGATAAAATAATGGTTTGTTGCGCAGTAAGAGCTAAATTATATTTGAGTAAACTATAAACTGAGGCTGCAACCATTGTTGGAATAGCTAAAAAGAAAGAAAACTCGGTGGCAATCATCCTAGAGGCTCCCAAAACCATAGCTCCAATAATTGTTGCTGCCGATCTTGAAGTCCCGGGTATCATAGATAAACACTGGAATAATCCTATTAAAAAAGCCGTTTTAAAACTTAAATTGCTTATAGATGTGATTTTGGGGGTCATATTTCTCCTTTCTACAAGTAGAATAATTATACCACCGATAAACAAAGCTATTGCCACTGTCCAGGGGTTAAATAGTTTATTTTCAATAATTTTGGCGAACATGGCCCCCAAAAATATAACCGGCAGAACACCGATTATCGTTTTGTACCAGATATTTAAAGTTTCAGTTTTATTTTTACCAAACGGCCAGAGTTTTTTTCTAAAATAAACCAAAACCGCAAGGATTGCCCCAAGCTGTATTACAATATCAAATAACACCGTAAATTCTTTACTAAACGATAAAAATTGATTTATAAGAATTAGGTGTCCCGTAGAAGAAATAGGCAAAAATTCCGTAAACCCCTCTACTATCCCCAATATTATTGCCTGAATATATTCAATCATATTATGCTTTTGTTATTATATCATAAAAAATCTCCATGAGGTTATCAGGAGATTTAGCCGCTTGACTATAGTGTGTCAAAGGTGTGGTTGGTAGCAATATAGCTACCTCGCCAGCCAATTAGGGCCGCAAATCTGGCCCAAACATTAGGACTAAAGGATTCTGCGAACATCTGCAATTCTTCTTCTGTGAGTTCAATATGTATTCTAGAATTATTGCAGACTTCACGTAGCAGGTTTCCGATTTCTCGAATAGTTAGTCCGCAGGTTGATAACCCAAGGCCATTTATTTGCATCGTGTGACTCCTTTTAAAGGGCGGTTTTTTGGAAAACGTAACAATAATAGACGTTATAATAAAACAACTTCATTGTCAATTGGAAATAAAAAACCCTGGTAATATCCAGGATTTTTATGCTTCGTAATGAGTTTCTGGGTAATTTCGGAACACCTCCTTTTTTTTAGATTTTCCAGTGTTGTCTTTATCTTTTTCTGGCAGGTTGGTGAGCCATAAAATAAAAGGAATTCTTAATTTTTCTAAACACCAGCCGTTGTCTTTCAATAGCGGTTTTTTTTCTTCTTTAAATCTATCTAGCAAAGTTAAGGTAGCTTGCAAGTGTGAAGGAGATAACTTATTATGCTCCTCCAAAAATTGTTCTTTGCTAATCAGTATCATATTAAAATACTACCATGTTTTATCCAAAAAAACAAGCCCCAGCAGGGGCGCAGTCCCGTAGAGAGCTTTGCTCTTCTACGGGGCAAGATTGCTTTTTGTCAGCTCAAAAATATTAAACGCGCTAGTAATCAAATTTTATTCCTTCTGCGGCGCGCTCGGCGCGTTTGGCATCAACCTCCTTTAGGTGCATTTTTCTTATGCGTACATTTTTAGGAGTAACTTCCACCAATTCGTCGTCACCGATATATTCTAGTGCGTCGTCTAGAGTCATTGTTTTTGGGGTTTTAAAGTAATCCAAACTAGCGTCTCCCACAGACCTGCAGTTTGATAGCGCTTTTTCTTTGCAGACGTTTATTCTTATATCTTTTGATCTTGCGCATTGTCCTACAACTTGCCCCTCGTACACTTCTACGGCGGGACCAAGGAATAAAACTCCTCTGCCTTGCAAATTTACGAGTCCGTAAAGATTAGTTGGCCCAGTTTCGCTGGAGATTAAAGAGCCGTGGTCTCTTTCTTTCCAACCACCTGGTTCGGGCATATATTGAAAAAATACAGTGTTCATTATGCCAAGACCTTTTGTGTCTGTTAAAAATTCATTTCTGTATCCGAAAAGTCCTCTTGTTGGAATTATAAATTCCAAAAATGTTATTCCGTTGTTGTTCCTCATGTCTTTTATTTCTCCTTTCCTGCTTCCCATTTTTTCCATAACGGCTCCCTGATATTTTTCTGGGACCTCAATAAATATCTTTTCGTAAGGAGTCATCATTTCTCCATTGATTTCTCTGTTGATAACTTGAGGCCTAGAAACCTGGAATTCAAAACCCTCTCTACGCAATCTCTCAATTAAAATCGCCAAGTGTAATTCTCCACGACCGGAAACGATCCATTGGTTTTTATCATTTTCAATAACTCTTAAAGAAACGTCTGTTTCCAGTTCTTTAAATAATCTTTTTCTAATCTGCATTGTTGTAGAAAATTCGCTCTCTTTGCCGGCGAAAGGGGAGTCGTTAACCATAAAAGTCATTTTAACAGTTGGCTCCTCAATATTTATTAAAGGTAAGGCCAATGGATTTTCTACATCTGCAATTGTTTCTCCAATTGTTACGTCCGAAATTCCAGCAATGGCAACAATGTCTCCTGCTCTTGATTCTGTAACTTCAACCCGGCCCAATCCCGCGAAAGTCATTAGGGAGGTTATTCTGTATTTTTTCTGTATGCCAGCCCTATTTATGTGCATTATTTCTTGCCCAGATTTTACAACTCCATTATAAATTCTACCAATTGCAATTCTTCCCTTAAAATCATCTGGGGTTATTGTTGTCACCAGCATTTGTAAAGGTTTTGTTGTGTCTGCGATAGGGGATGGAATGTGTTCCACAATTGCGTCAAAAATTGGGTTTATGTTTTCCATTGTTGATAGGTCTGGTTTTAATCCGGCTTTTCCGTCTCTGCCAGATGCATATATAACAGGAAAATCTAAACTGTGGTCGCCGGCCCCCAATTCCAAAAATAATTCATAAGTTGCCTCTAAAGCAAATTCCGGTCTGGCGCCCGTTTTATCTATTTTATTTACAACCACAATAATTTTGTGGCCCATTTCTAAAGCTTTTTTCAAAACAAATCTGGTCTGGGGCATTGGGCCTTCTTTTGCGTCGATTAAAAGCAAACAGCCGTCTGCCATATTCAAAACCCTTTCAACCTCTCCACCAAAATCAGCGTGACCGGGAGTGTCAATTATATTTATTTTTGTTTCGCCATATTGCACAGAGGCGCTCTTTGAAAAGATGGTAATTCCTCTTTCTCTTTCCAATTCGTTGCTATCCATAATCATTTCCTGATTTACAACATCCTTATTTAAGTGAGTATGCGACTGACGCAAAAGCGCGTCCACCAATGTTGTTTTTCCATGGTCAACGTGAGCTATAATAGCAATGTTACGTATGTTTTCCATTTGTGTTTTATGTCATTCCCGCGAAACTTGTCCTCGACCTGATCGGGGAGCGGGAATCTAGAGTGCTTGCGACGCCTCTGGATTCCCAATCAAGTTGGGAATGACTTAATAAAGTCAATTATACACCAAAAATTCCTTAATGTCAAAACAGTCGCTCAGAAGTCGTCTTGAATATTCAAAAATCCCCGATTCCGGGGATTTTTGAAAGATTTTCACTATTTACTTAAATAGTTATTATCGAGGGGCTCTTGGCTCCATTGGTTTGGCCTCGTTAACTTTGACGGTTCTTCCATCAAGTTCTTTGCCATCAAACATTTCGATAGCTTTTTGGGCTTCCTCTTCGGTTGACATTTCTACAAAACCGAATCCTTTTGATCGGTTAGTCATCTTGTCTATAATAACTGTAGCTGTTTCAACTGTTCCAGCCTGAGCAAATGTATCTCTTAAAGTACCTTCGGTGGTGTTATAAGATAATCCACCTACATATAATTTCTTTGCCATTTTTTTCTTGAATTTTGAATTTTGTATCTTGTGGCCTGAATAGAATTTTGAATATTGAATTTAGCATTCTTTATTCTATATTCTATTCGATATTCCAGCTTCTAAATACAGAATTCTATTTTCGTTACGATTGGTTAGTAATAAGTAAGCCGACCTATAGGCCCGTTGAGCGGGTCCGCTATTTTAGTTCTCCTCACGGCTTACTTATAGAAACCTATAGAAACCTAAGAAAGAAACACAATAGAAACTTACAATTTCATATTATCATTTCTACAAAAAAATACAATAACTGGCGAAATAAAAAACCGCACAAGATCTCTTTTGAGTGAGATTTCTTATGCGGAGGACTATTGGTGAAAGTTAAGCTGTCACCCTCTTGCCATCGGTGTGAATGTGAAACGTCTTTTTTCCAAGGAGGACAAGAGCCTTCCCATCACGGAACGGATGAACATTGTCGTATTTCTGTTCGTAAGCCTGGTTCCCGTTGTTGCGTATGTGAAACCACTTGCCAGCAACGCAGACCTGAGCCATGCCTTCAGAGAAGGTGTGGGCATCGTCATATTCTCCACCAAAGGCGGCTGTACCGTCTTTTCGTATGTAGGAGTACTTTCCGTTCGTCCTAACCCATGCAAGCCCTTCTGAGAACGGACCCGCGTCGTCAAACCTCTGCTCGTAGGCGGGGGTACCGTCAGGATGCACATGAAAAGTTTCTCCCTTTTCATTACGCACCCAAATTAATCCCCCGGAGACTTGTCCGACTTTGGGATACAACGTTGCCAGTGTTGTTTTTATCTCTGCCGCTCTTATTTTTTTTTCTCTGTCAGTCTCCATAAACATTTATTCCTTTCTGATATTCTGGAGATGTTACAAATTAAAGAACAAATCTTCGGTTCGTGAATTTTTGATTATATAATATTATTTTTATTTTGTCGATAGATCGCACTTAAAAACCCGAAAAATATTTTTAGATTTTTAAATTGATATGATTTATATTATTTTTTTCGTTTTTGCCGTGGCTCTGGTCCAATCTTTTAACACTAGAAATCGGCGTGTTTCTAAAAGGGAGCCTATTGTAGTATTATTATAAAAACAATAAAAAAAGCCCTTGTCCGAAAACAAGAGCGGGGATGCCTAGAAAGAATGGCGACTACGGATGTAGTCGATTATTAGTTCTTTTCTCTCGTGCGGTCCGCTGATTTCTATGTCGTGTTCCTTTAAGAAATCCCAAAGCGGGCCGAGGATGAGAATATGCTTGTCAGCATCTTGAACCCTTACAATGATGTGGCCCAGATGATATGCCGAGATCCAATATCTCAGAAAATGATTGGAACCCAGCAAATCGAGATGCGAAAGCCTTGTGTCGCGCTTGAGACCTCTCAATTGCTCGGCTCGTTCCTTTAAGTGTGCCAGTCTTCTTGACTCAGTCATTGAGAATCCTTTCTTTTTGTTGATTGTTAAGTAGCAGTATAACGAAAACTTATAATAGCAATATTTAAATTAAATGTCAACCATATATCAAAAAACCGCTTCTATTCAAGAGCGGTTTTTTGATCAAAGATTGCGGTGCGTTATTTAGCGAACAGCTTAAACATCCAGCCAAATAAACTAAAGCCATTTTGAGATGAATTTAGCGTATTCTCAGCCTCTAAATTTATTTGCTCAAGATTTTGGATCTGTTGCATTAAAGTTTGCTGGTCGCCCTGATTTACAAGCTTATTTTTAACTTCTTGTAATTGTTTGATTTGCTCGCGATTTTGTTCCAGTATTTTCTTAGCACTATCTATTTCCGTATAATCTGGACCAACAAGAAGCTTGATAAGCCCGTTTCGGATTTTGATTTTTTCCAACCCGGCTTCCAATTTTTCTTGATTTTGAGTCTGTGTCTGAGCAATGGTTTTTATTTCTTGACCGATACCACCACTTCTATCGGCGACTTGTAGCATTTCTTGCACTGCGTTGGCGACCAGGCTTCTTCGTTCCTCGGCCGTTGCTGTGCCAGTTTTGTTTTGGTTCTGGTTTTGTTTTTTCTCTTGCGCATTGTTTCCAGGTTGATCCTCGGTTTCATCTCCATCTTGCGATTGTTGCTGGTTTTGGTTTTCAATAGTTATCTCACCTTCGTCAACTACGTCTGTTTTCTGCGCTTGTTCGTTGTTTTGTGTTTGAATCTGGCTATCCTCGCCCTGGTTTATTGTCTGTGTCTGTTGTTGGTTTTGATTAGCAACTCCCGCATTGTCGTTTTGACCTACAGCATATGCACTAATTGCGAAAGAAATGGCGACTATCAAGGCGCTCACTGTTAAAATTTTATTTTTCATATTTTTTTATAATTAATTTGTTAATAGGTCGACCCTCTTTATTCTATCATAGAATAAAAATTGGGTATATGCTATTCAAGAATTCTATACAAGCATACTTGAAAATGTCCTTTTAATTTAGTAATATGTAAATAACCATTCCGCAGTAGCTCAATGGTAGAGCAAATCCCTGTGAAAGTCCTTAAAATGCCGTATAATAATATATATGGCAGACAAAAGGAAATATGCTGATCGCAGAGAAGAATTAATCAAAGCCGTCGCAAAGCGAAGGCGAAAAATTAAACTTCTCGCGATACAATATAAAGGAGGCAAATGCCAAGTATGCGGATATAATAAATATCCAGGAGCATTAGACCTTCATCATGTTAGTGGCCAAAAATCTTTTAGCATTGGCGACAAAGGATACACCAGATCCTGGGAAGTAACCAGGAAAGAATTGGATAAGTGTGTTCTTGTTTGCGCTAATTGTTACAGAGAGATCGAAGCCGGCATTACGCAGCTTCCGAAGGAAACTTTGGGATGAATAATCTCGGGATAACGGTGAAGCCCTGAAATGGGTAATACCGTGGGAACCTCGCTTTGCGAGGGACGCCGTAGAGACTAGATACCGAGATGCCTAATTTCGTTTTACGAAAATGGCAATGATATAGTCCACACCTGTGGTAACACAGGGTAAAGTGTAAGGATAAGGTTGTAGGTTCGAGTCCTACCTGCGGAGCTTGTAAAACAAAACGCCATCAAAAATGGCGTTTTGTTTTACAACTTTCCGGGTAAAGATTCGAACATAGGAAGGGGTCGGGAAGGAGTAGTCCTTCCCGTGTAGGAAAACAGCGAAGCGTTAAAAACCGAGGGTTTCTAAAAAGGAGCGGAGTGACGCTGGTTCCAGCGAAGCGGAGTCCTACCTGCGGAGCCAATTAAACGCCCCATACTAGGCAAAGCCTAGTATGGGGCGTTTGTCGTTTTAAAAAAAATAATGGTAAACTGCATTTTGTACGGTTTTATTTTGTGGTAAAATCAATAGCATATGAAATTTTTTAGAAAATATGTTCGCGTAGCTAGAAGGGTTTCAACTAAGAAAAGGGAGGTGGCGAGGACATTCGTGGAAAACCGAATAAGCTATTTTAATAAATTTTACAATTTTAAAATAAATCGCATTGCCATAAAAAACACTAAGACGAGATGGGGGAGTTGCTCGTCTAAAAAAAACCTCAATTTTAACTACAAAATTATCTATTTAAGGCCAGAATTGGCTGACTACTTGATAGTGCATGAACTTTGCCATTTGGGAGAATTGAATCATTCAAAAAGATTTTGGGCGCTGGTATCGAAAACAATTCCAAATTATACTATAATTAATAAAGAACTGAAAAGAATGCCCGTAAAAAATATATAGGCATGAAATAATAGTAAAGGTCGATTCGTCCGCCCAAAATTTATTTTGTAAAATTTAGGCGGGTAAAAAAATTAACTTCGTAACAAAAAAATGGATCAAACAACACAAAATTCACAACCTCAACAGTCCGCTCCAAATCAAAAAAATAAAGGGAAAAATACAGGCATGGCAGTAGTTGCTTATATTATTTTTTTCATTCCCTTGCTGACGGAAGCGAAAAACGACCCATTTGTGAAATATCACGTTAAGCAAGGATTAGTTCTATTTATATGCAGTTTAGCAGTATGGATTGTCATGAGCGTGATACCAGTCTTTGGATTGTTTATCGCTCCTATTCTAAATATTGCTTTAATAGTTCTGCTTATTTTAGGAATTATAAACGCGGTTAATGGCGTTGAGAAGCCTCTTCCTTTGATAGGGCAGTTCGCTGATAACCTTAAATTTTAAAAGATTTTCTCATAGAGCCGATTAAAGGAAACAAAAAGCGCCCATCTGGGCGCTTTTTGTTTGTAGTTTAACAGATATCGGTGAAGTTGTTTTTGAAAACAGTTTTGTAGATAAGGTCTCTGCTTATCATGCCCACTAACTTGCCATTCTCTATAACCGGAAACTGATGAACCCTGTGCGCCAACATAAGCGCTCCAGCGTTCATTATGGGCATATCGGGTGTTATTGTGAGGGGCATTGTGTTCATAAATGTTTCCACTTTGTGGTATCGTATCTCATAAGCCTTTGTTTCACGTTTTTCTCCGTTGGCGTAGTCTTCGGGATGCTCATAAAAACTTTTGTAGTAAGGGTAAAGAATTTTAAACAAATCTTTTTCAGAAACATATCCTACAAGTTTCTTTTCTTCGTTTACAACTGGAGCTCCACTTGTATTATCTTTGCACAGCAAAGTTACGGCCTCTTCATATGTGTTCTCTGGCTTTAGAGCGGGAAACTCTTTAAGCATTAAGTCTTTTACTTTCATGTTTTTAGTGTTTTAGTCTCCTATATTTATCGGCGACTTTTAATTTTGCTGTCTCACGGTTAATTATAGCCTGAAGTTTGGCAAAATCAACATCGTTTCTGTTTTGTTTTTCTTTTAGAAGCTCTTCAGCTCTTGCTCGAGCGGCTTTTGATGCTTCTATATCAACCTCTTCGGCACGTTCGGCTGAATCAGCCAAAATGTAGACTTCACTGTTTTTTCTAATTTCCAAGAAACCCGTTGAAACGGCCATTAAAATAGTTTGCCCGTCTTTCTTGATTCTTATTTCTCCGGGTTTAATTATAGAAACCAAAGGAGCATGTCTTGCCATGACAGTAATTTCCCCGGCTTCTGTTGGAATAGTCAGCTGGTCTATTTGGTCGCTATAAGTTACTCTTTCTAAAGTAACTATTTTGAAGTTTAGTTTTGTTTTTGGCATCTTATACTTTTTGTACCTCCTCGATTCCACCCTTCATATAAAAGTTTTGCTCGTCTTTATCGTCGTGTTTTCCGTCTATGATTTCTTTAAAACCCTTAATGGTGTCTTTTAGTTTTACATACTTTCCCGGAATGCCGGTGAATTGTTCGGCCACGAAGAACGGTTGGGACAAAAACTTTTGTATTTTTCTTGCTCGGAAAACAATAGTTTTATCTTCATCGGAAAGTTCATCCATTCCAAGAATAGCAATAATGTCTTGCAAGTCTTTATATCTTTGTAAAATGTTTTGAACCGCACGAGCTGTTTTGTAGTGTTCTTCTCCTACAATGTTTGGATCTAAAATAGTTGAACCAGAATCTAGTGGGTCAACTGCAGGATAAATTCCTAAAACAGATAAAGATCGTGACAAAACCATAGTTGAGTCTAGGTGGGCAAAGCTGGTGGCTGGGGCAGGGTCTGTTAAGTCGTCAGCTGGAACGTAGATGGCCTGCACAGAAGTAATTGAGCCTTTTTGAGTAGAAGTGATTCTTTCCTGCAAAGCTCCCATTTCTGTAGCAAGGTTTGGTTGGTATCCAACAGCAGAAGGCATTCTTCCAAGCAAAGCTGAAACTTCAGAGCCCGCCTGAGTAAATCGGAATATATTGTCTATAAATAAAAGTAAATCTTTTCCTTCTTTGTCTCTAAAATTTTCTGCCATAGTTAAAGCAGACAAAGCTACTCTGGCACGAACTCCAGGTGGCTCGTTCATTTGCCCAAACACTAAGGCTGTTTTTTCTAGCACTCCGCTGGCTTTCATTTCTCTGTATAAGTCGTTTCCTTCACGGGACCTCTCTCCAACTCCTGCAAATATAGAATATCCGCCGTGTTCTTGTGCAATATTTCTAATTAATTCTTGGATAACAACCGTTTTTCCCACACCGGCTCCGCCAAATAATCCAATTTTTCCTCCTTTTAAAACGGGACAAATTAAATCAATAACTTTTATACCTGTTTCCAAAATTTCCATTTTTGTTGATTGTTCGGTAAACTTTGGAGCCGACGCGTGAATTGGCATAACCTCTTTTGGTCCTGCATCTTTATTTCCGTCAATTGGCTCGCCCAATGCATTAAACATTCTACCCAAAACACCCTTTCCAACGGGTACGCTTATTGGAGCTCCCGTATCTATGACCTCCTGGCCCCTCTGTAGCCCGTCAGATGGGCCCATAGCCAGCGCTTTTACTTTATTAAAGCCGATATGTTGCTCAACCTCCAAAACTAAAACATTATCTCCAATTTTAGTTTTAAGAGCATTGTATATAGAGGGGAGCCTGTCGGCAAAATCAACAACGACCACACTCCCCGTAACCTGTGTAATTTTACCTATATTTTGGTCTGTTTTCATATTTTTTATTTTTTATAAAAATTATTCTTTATCGTCTTCATATTTTACTTTGTCTTCAAGATACTCGCGTATTGCCGCGTAAATATCGGCGACGGCTTTCATATAAGTAGTAAGTTGCTCTTTTCCATTTTCAGGTAGTAAACATCCTTCCTTGCCCCTAGCAAAATCATTTAATGGTTTAAATTTCTTCCAATTTCCAACTGACTCAATAACGTCTTCAATGTTTGGAATATTTTTATCTTGAACATATTTTTCTAATTCGCGAATATCCCATTCTGGATTTCTTGCTAGAAGAGTCAGTAACCGCGGAGCAACTTCAATAAAATCTTCTAAAAATTTAACGTATGTTTGTTCAAAATTTTCAATAGAAAATTCTCCAGAATCTATTTTATACATTATGCCCCCTGACGTACCATTTATAAGAGCTGCCGGGCAACGTAATGCAAAATACGTTAAAGGTATTCTTTCTCGCGCGGTTTTTTTAATAATGTCGTAGTCCAGTTCCTCATAAATTGCTTTAGCCAAATTATCTCCATGACCATAAGGACCGAGGTGTTTTATTTTATCCAATTGTTCGGGTGATGGATGTAATGCACCTTTTTTAAAAGCGATATAATCTCTTAATGCTTGAAGCCCTTCTGGATCGTCGCCTATCCACCCAACAATCTCTCCTTCCTTCTGTTTTTCAGTATCTTTACCTCGAAAAAATGGGTGCGATTTAGAAGTATACGTCTTATTATTGGATTTATTAAGCTCGTCAAACTCTTTCTGAGATTCTTCGGAAGACCATACATTATGGTCAGCAAGATATTTGAGTTGTTCGTCAGAAATAATTCTAAGAGGCCTAATTTTCTCAGGGTCATAAAGCGACTCAACTTTATCGTTTTGTTCCCGTCCGAGTTGTTTTTCGGCGTCGGTGTAATCTTTTGCTTCGTCACTTTCAACCTTTTTACTCAAAATCTCCGCCTCATTTCTGGCTTCGTCTTCCGAATATCTTTTTTCGTTTTCTCCTGGCATAATTTTATAATTTTATTAGCGGACTAAACTCTTGACAGGGCTCAATAAGGGTGTATACTTAATATACAAATGGCTTCGGCCCTCTCCCGCGAAAGCG
>CAZMKW010000008.1:0-19117 GCA_964567205.1 uncultured Candidatus Saccharibacteria bacterium
CGGTTTGTTTAGAACAAACAACTTTATATTTTCAATCTACATCTTTATTATAGCATAAAAAATCTCCAGTGTCTATTTTCGGACTTTTCCCGATCTCAACCATACCAAGTTGGACTGACAGCATTTGCCGGGACACCAATCTTTCTTACCGCCTTTTATCTCCTCCGGCGTCAAAGATTCATACCATATTGAGAAGTCCTCAAGTTTATCAAAACCCATTTTACAGAGGAATTCACTCAAGCTAACTCCCGGCCCACCCGCAGGATGAAATTTTTTACCTTGATAATACCCTTGCAATAAATTAAAACGCTCTTGGTTTTTACTTTTTTCTTTCATAAATTTATTTTACATAAGTCACATTGTGGATATTCTGCGCCATTCCCTGTGTTTCATAATTCCCCAAAGAAATCCAAGTAGGAATACCTAAAACACACAATCCCTTTTCGGTTTTTGAAAAAACTATTCCGCCGGAACTCCCACTATCAATTTTTGCTGAAATAAAATAATTTACATCCGGTAAGGAAGTTGGTGAGTATTGAACCGTGTCGTCATAGGCACTAATTGTTCCTTCCGTAACGGCTTGAAAGGCCTGTGTGCCACCACCTCCCCAAGTCTTTTGAGCAAATGCTGGGTAGCCAATAACTGCAACGGGTGCGCCTATCGGCATTATATCGCTACAAAAAACTAAAGATGAAGTTTTAGATGATAGAGAACTTAACGGCTTGGCAGAATCGATTGATGGATAGAGAATTTTCAAGAATGCTACATCTGTTTTATTATTCCAAGATTTTATATTATTGGTGTCGAGTTTATACCTACCGATTGAAGCTCCGATGTTTGTAGGGTCTTCAAAAAAAATATGGCAATTATTGCCTACAATTGCATGTCGGTTAGTAATGACATACAGTCCCTCTAAACTATCCATCTGCCAAAGGGTTCCGCTTGCTTGCGACCCGTTATCTCCATAGCAATATATTTTTCCGACATCCGATGAATACTTTTGCAAATCACTTGTTGTTATATCTATCGATTGTGAAGATGGTTTATTTTTTATTTGTGTTTGCTGGACTTTTATGTTTTCTATTTCTTTTTTTAGCGTTTGGATTTCAGCATCTTGTTTTTCTTTTTCTGCGGCTACCAATTTATTATTCGACTCCTGTACTGCTAATTTATCATTTGAGTAGTTTTGGTAGTATTTAATACCGACGTAACCGGCAGTAGCGAATATAGCAAAAAAAATTACTCCAATAATGGCAATCCATAACACTTTCTTTTTAATAAATCCGCTTTGGTTTTTATCTCCTTTCTCTCCTCTGTAAATGAGCAAGGATAGTATTTGTGCTATAAATGCACAATAAAAGAATCCCAATAGCAGGTCCAATATGCTTATATTAAAAAATAAATATAAACCTATTAAACCCAATGGTATGTAAATTATTGGCCCCCATGGGTCATCAAATGCAACTGGCCTTTTCCAATCAGGCTTCTTATTCTGAAGAAATATAAAATCGCTTATGGTCAAAATTATTGTTGGTAAAATATATTCTTGCATTTTTATTATTTAATTCTGCAGAAACAAAAAGCCCACCACATGGCGAGAGCTTGCGCCCTCAATATCCGTTTCCAGATATTACCGGTAAAGGTAAATCCACATGATGGGATCTTTATCCTTTACCGGTTTTTGAACCATACCTTATGAATAAATCCACAAGGGTTAGGTTCTACTTATTTAATTGTAATTTTACTTTATCACAAATCTCTAAATTTTTCTATTATTTACTTCTTTTTAATTTTCCTTCGTCTTTTATTCAGTTTTTTCTTTTGTGAATGAATCTTGTGTAGTTCTTTTCCTAAAAGAGTTTTATTCTTCACTAAATTACAAGCAATTACTCCGTATTGAAGAACTTTTTTAATTCTCTTAGGATCAAGATACCAACGCAAACGATTACACTTGCTACATATTGCTAAATAATTATTCAAACCGTCTTTTCCTCCTCGTATTTTAGGATGAATATGATCAACTTGCCATCTTCCGACTTCCCCACTCTTAGCATCAAATTTTAATCTTTTAGCGCAAATATGACAACGGCCACCCGTTTTTTGAAATGCAATCTTCTTTTCTACTAAACTAATTGGTTTTCTTCTGGTGGCCATAAAATTATTTTTCTGATGCGTCGCCTGATAAAAGTTTATTAGGTTGACGAGGCTCAATTTCTATTTTTTGGATTTGATTTTCAGCCTTTATATTCCCTCCCAATATATTTATTTGCTCAATTTTCGGGTAGACTCTTGTATCCCACGAACTTATTGCCTCATTAAATTTCTTTGTTGCGCTGGAAAGAGATGATCCCATGCCCGTCACGTGCCCCAAGAATGTATTAATTCTCCCACCCAAATCAACGATCTCTTCAGCAAGCTTAGAGGCATTCTCTACGGTTTTTTGTTGCTTCCATGCATGAGCGATTAATAACAATAATGGCATTATTGTAGCGGGACTTGCCAACATGACTCTTTTTTCTTGAGCTTCTCTATATATGCTAATATCCTCTTCGGCCACAGCTCTTATAGCTGCTTCGCTTGGTATAAACATTACAACATAAGGAATCCTTTTATCTAAATGTTTTTGGTATTCCTTACTTGCGAGATCTTTTATATGTCCTCTGATATTTTGTGCCAATTTTACTATATGTTCTTTCTTCTTTTCAAAATCTTTTTCTTCCACAGCTTTAAAAAACTCTTCTAGGCTCGCCTTGCTATCAATTGCTAATTGTAAGCCATTGGGCAGAGTTATAATTACATCTGGTCGCAAATTAGCATTATCTCCTACAATCGTTTCTTGTGTCTGGAAGTTAACGCCCTCAGTCAAATCGGACTGTTCTAAAATAGTTTTCAAAAGCAATTCTCCCCATCTTCCTCGAACAGCACTAGCTGAAGACAAAACACTTTTAAGAGAGAGAACTGTTTCTTGCATTTTTGATCCAGTATCTAATACATTTTTTATACTTTCTCCTAAAGCTCCTGCTTGTTCTGCTCTGGTTTTTTCAAACTCCACCATTTTTTTATCAACAGTTTCCATTGATTTACTTAACCCTTCCACAATTTTCTCAAAATTCTTTTCTTTATTCTCTAAATCAGTATTATTAACTTTTCTAGCTTTTTCAAATTCACCCAAGAAATCTTTAGAATGTTCACGCAGAACATCACCGGCGACAGCTTTAAAGCGAGATTCGAGCTGGTCCACATCTTTGCTCCTTTCTTCAAGTGCTCGTTTTTCAATCGCTATTTCTTGGTCCTTAATAGTTATTTCTTTATTTTTAAGATTAATTTCCTTGTTCTTTATGAACCATGCGACTAAATAACCCAATATTGCTCCAATAATTATTAAAAGTATGGATAATAAATCTGTCATAAACTTTATTTACTATTATTTTTTATTTTCCAAACACCTTTACGACTTCCTCGAAATTTTTAATTCTACCTTTCTTCCAATCTTCCTGTTTTATATATAGTGCCTTATATACCATTTTGTTTTGCCTGTCATTCACATCTTCACACCACTTCTGTAAACGTTCAAATTTTAACTTATCGTCATCTTCTTCCCGGCCTTTTGTTTCAATAATATAAACTGTTTTATCATCTTTTTTAACAAAAAAATCCGGATAATATGTCGCAATAAATCCTTCTGAGTTTTTATATTCAATTCTTAACGCACTCGCTTCTTTGTTTTGAAAATTCTTTGAAAAAGAAATAACGTCATCGCATTCCTCAATGAAGTGAGCGAATTCTAACTCAAAATTGCTATCACCCACAATCTTATTAAAAACTGACTTCTTTGGTATAAAATAAGATTTATCGTTTACCACAAACGGCCTTGCTTCACTGATTTTGATATAATTTTTAACTTCAGTATCTCCTTTGTCCCGAACAGTCAATTCATTAATAGCTTTTTTGAAGGAATCTTTAACCAATCGTATATACTCAGTTTCAGATAAATTTGTTAGTACATTCAGATCTGATAAATCAACTTGGGTATCAAACAAATAATTTTGAACAAACTCTCTCACTTTGCCGAATAAAATATCATAGCAACCAAACAGTCTTAATTCCCTCATTATAGCTTGAGCAAAAAAACCTATAACACTTTGATAATCAGGCTCTATGCTTCCTGTTAATATGGTTGTGTGGTGCGTTGTTTTATCAACCACATCTTTAAAAACGATCTCCCTTTTTTCCTCTTCAGAAAAAGTTTTTACCGCAACTCGTTTATTTCCGAATTTAGAAACATCCAATTCTGCAAGATTCTTATACTCTCTTTGTATTCTCGGAGACATCACGGGAATTTCAATATCTAATTTTTCAATATCTTTTTTGGGATTTTCTTTATCTACTTCAATAACCATTGGCGTAATCGGTTTTTCTCCAACTCCCATCGCTCTCTTCTCAATAATCACTCCTTCACCATTTATTGATTCCACGAAATCTAAAAATGCAGGAGTCCCCACCACGCTCACATATTCTTCAACATCATCTCTCCCAAAAAACATTCTTCTCAATCCCCTGCCCAATGTCTGTTCCGGCAGAATTTTTGAATCGGCTGCATAAGGTCTTAATCCAACAATTGTAGTAACATTTTTAACATCCCAACCTTCTTTCAACATCATAACTGAAACAATAACTTTAAACGGACTTTCCCAACTATCAATATCGTTTGCCTGCTTTCGAAGCAAATCCAACTCTTCTTTATTTTTTCCTGAAACTGTTTCAGAAATTTCTCCGCTCTTATTGGTATGAATAGTTAAAACGGCGTCTTTTAAATCCTTAAAACTTATCTTGATATATTCAGCTACTTCATCGCAATTCTTTGTATCGTCTGTCATGATAAAAAGAATTGATTTTTTGCCCATCGGCTTTAGCGTCTCATAAGTCTTTCTCCATTCTTCAACACCAAGATTTATGTAATCCCTATATTTTTCACTAAATAAAGAACTTTGGTTCTCTTTCAGTTTTCCTCTACTTGCTCCATCTGGCACCACTGGGTTTTTTACAATTCTTTGATGTATAGCTTCAACAAGCGGATAATCAGAAATCACTTGCACAAAAATAGAGCCGTCAGTTTTTTTCGGCGTAGCAGTTAAGTCCAGTTGCAAAGATAGGTGAGATCCTTTTTGTTTTAATCGGTTATCTATATCTTCAATAGATTTTACCCATGCAGACTTTTCATCGTGCAAATGGTGGGCTTCATCATTTATAATTATCAGTTCATTTATATCTCTCACAATCATTCCCAAATCAACAATAGAATCGTTTGTTTTTGTAAACGGTCGATGCCCTAAAAAGTACGCAGAAGTGTCTTCGTCTTCTGCACTTGCCTCTTTCACATCTCCCTCGAACACTCTATGTATGTTAGTTAAAAATATATTTCCAGTATCAGAAATACTTTTTAAATCATCCTGCAAATGTAATGTAACCTGGAAATCATCTTGCCAGTTCTGTCCCTGATAACCATTATCCGGCAACACTGGATCGCTAAAAAATATCTTTAAACCCTCAAAATCGCTTTTTATTCTTTCAAACACAATAACGTTGGGAGTTATTAAAAGAAAATTCTTTGCCAATTTAGAATCTGGTTCATACTTTTTGTGAAAATATGCCCATGCTACAGCTAAACTCATTATTTTTGTCTTGCCCGCTCCCGTGGCCATCTTAATTACAAAACGCAGCCAATCCTCAGTAAACATTCCTGCGCTCAATACGCCTGTTGAGTTATATCGTATAAGGTCATATTTATCTTTTACCTTTGCAACCTCATACAACCAAATAACCGTCTCTACCGCTTCTCTTTGAGCAAAATAGTATTGAAACTGAGACGATATTCCATCTTTATCATAAATTATATGTTCTTCTTTAAACCACCAATTCAAGAGCGCCTTTGAAGTATCGCTTGCACCTTCATAGTTTTTATCACGCCAAACTTTTACCTGTTTGCGTAATTCAGCAACCAAAGGAGGCAGGAGTTTATCATATCCTTTTTCACGCAAATCTTCGTCAGCCGGAAACCACCGAATGCTCGGGTCTAAGATTACGTATGGATTTTTTGGAAAATCTTTATGTAGTGCCATAATTAAATGAGTGCTGTTATCTTTTTTCGAATTGCGATTAATTCGTCAAATTGTTCGAGGTCCGTGTGTGAAAGTATGTGGTTAAACCAACTATTTCCTAATTTTTCACATTCTAAAATTAGTTGTTCACGTACCCGCTTAAAGTCTTCGTTATCACCCCAAAAGGAGTAATAAGCGTTTTCAAAATTTAAATTAACATCTCCGCCCCTTTCCATCTTATCGAATAGTAATTTCGGCCCTGCATACTTTTGAAACTGACCAAGGTCGTTTTTATCTTTTACCTCCGACAACTTTTGTTTATAAAACGAATGGTAATGTGTAACTATTTTTTCTATATCACTTCTTTCAACCATAGGAAAAGATGCAAAAAGGGTTTCGACTGTTAAGAAGTATGATTCTATTGAGTATTTTTCAAGCACGAAAAGACACTTCGGGTCATTGATACGTTTCAACATTTTTTCAGATGGTTCTTTAAATTGCCCCTCTATTTCTTTTCTAAAATTAGCTATTCGTTTTTCTGGCTCCTCACCATCGCTATCGGCAATTGCGATAAAAGTGCTCCCGACATTTTCACTAGAAATGATTTTAACGTAGGCAAAATAATGCATTGAACGGAAACCGTCGGTTGGTACAAATGCAACTTTATCACTCGTTTTAAGACCCAGTTTTTCGTAAAAGGCTACGTCGCTCCTACCCTCAACAAATATAACAAGCTTTGGATTTAAAACATCTTCGTATCGAATACCAAGCTCTTTAATAACCTCTTCCACTTTTACTTCTTCTATTTTTGTTTCACCGCTTTCTAATCGCACTTGACGCACGCTTTCTGTAAGCCAAATTTCGGAAATCATAATAGGAGAATGTGTTGAAAAAATGACTTGATTATTGGTTGCAATCTTGCGCATGGCGATAAACATGCGCCGTTGGTAATCCGGGTGCAAATATACTTCTGGTTCTTCGATAATCAGGATACCATCATCAGATTTACGAGAAATATCCCCATATACATCAAGCAGGGTGAGCAGGTACATGCTTTGCATGCCCGTGCCAGACTCAGTTATTCCGACTGTTGGGGCATTCGGTATATCTCTATCAACCAGGGTACTCGTATGAGTCGTGCTTTTATCAACATCGACGTCTGGTTCTATTTTTACCTCAAACGTTTTTTCCTGTGTTATTTCGCAAAATCTTCCCGTGATCAATTTTGAAACTTCTGTAGCTTCAATCCTTTTTACTTCTTCCAGTTTCCTTGAAATACCATCTAATTCTTCTTGGTTTACATTTTTACGCTCAGCGAGTATCTTTTTTAAAAGAGTATTTTTGTTTCCGGCAGTTGAAAATTCAGCTGCATCTCTTCGGTCAGGGATAACTAAGAGCGATGGCACAGCTTTTATATAAGCGGCGAACCCCTTCTCATCATCGTTAATAAAATATTTCGGCTTTTCTCCCTTAGCGCAAAAAACTTTAATTTTTAATTCTTTCTCTTCTTCCTTATCCCATTTTTTGATAACACCTATAATTTCAATCGGATCAGGTCCGTTCTTGTGATAATCTGATATGGCAACCTCTTTTATCTCGCCAAACAACACCTGAATTGCCTTCAGAAACGAAGACTTACCTGTATTGTTTCTACCTATTAGAGCAAATAGTTTTGTAATAAAAACTTCACCTGAATCTTTAACCGACCGATAATTCTTAATTTGAATTTTTGTTAATCTGGCCATAATACTTCTATACTTTTATACTTCTATCTCAATTACTTTTGTTGTATCGTTCCCGAAAATATCAACAACTTTTATTGCGACTTTGTATTTTCCTTTCGAAACTACTTTGGGGGCAGAAATCAAATCAAGATTTCTGTTCTTTTTTGTCCTAAAACTTTGCCATTCATTATCGAAAATATAATCTCCAGTCCAAACCTCTTTTGCTTTACCATCTTCCATAACCTTGATAATTTCTTTCCGACTGGCAAAATCAAAATCAACTGCCCAATAATCTATCCAATCGCTCCATTTTTTGGTTAGAATTTCTTTTTCAACAATTTCCGTTAGTTTATCTTTTGATATTTTAACCACTTGTCCATTTTCTATAACAACCTTGGCCCCGCCAGGTTTAAGAGCCTCCACTAATTCTCCAGAATTATCTTGATTATAAAAAACAGAAAAGTCTTTAAGTTCAACTTGGACTTCTTTATTATTAACTTTGCCCCTTATTATTGTTTTTACTTCTACAAAAGCTACGTCATAGAATTTAACCTGACCCTTCTCTACTGCCTTTTTATCAAAAACATCTCTTGGAATAATTCTAAACGCTACATCAATCCCTTGATTTTTATATTCCTGGAAATCTAACCCCATCTCATAATCAAAACCAAGTACATCTACTTTACTAACTCCTTTATCTTTGCATTCAGAAATAATCTCTTGTATCAATTTTGAAGATACTGGGGTGTTGATTGGTCCAACAACCACCAATCTATCTCTTTTCTTGCCATTGATATTCACAAAGGAGTCAATCACTTCGGCTTTATACGCAGAAAGAATTAGTCTTACAAACTCCTTTTCCTTTCTCTCGGATTGCTGTGCCTTTTCTTCCGCTCGCAAATCGTCATTACTGTTCAAAAAATTATCTCGTTCATATTTACCAACATTAAGTATCTCAAATGCCCTAAAATTTTTCCCAGATTTTTTAAGCTCTCTCTGCACACCAACCATTCTTTTACGAGCAGTATGAATAGAAAATTTTCCAATATCAGTTCCAATCCATTTTCTGCCCATCTGTTCAGCTACTGCTGTTGTGGTTCCAGAACCGTTAAAAAAATCTGCCACTAGGTCGCCTTCTTTCGTGCTTATCTCAATTATTCTTTCTAAAAGAGGCTCCGCGTTCTCTGTGGGATAACCTGTCTTAAAAGCATATCCAGCTATATCGGTCCAATTCGTATCCATAGTTTCAGTACTTTTAGCTTTTACCCAATACTGCAACTTATCTTGATTATTTGGATTTATGCGTATTAAACCGTCAGTATGCATTTTTTGCATATTTTCCTGACTAAATTTAAAATGTTTTCCAGCTGGCGGATAAAAAGTTTTTCCACTAATTATCCTTTCTCTAGGTCTTCGTTCTCCGCTACTATCATCCGAAGCGCGCCAATAACCTTCTCGTTCATTTTCTAGCACCTTGTCTATATGACGAAATTTAGCGTTGTTATTAAAATAAACAAACAGTGAGTCTGTTGCCGTTGGCAAAGAAGCTTTTCCCTGCTCAGTTATATTTTTTTTTATTCTATTAATAATAATTTCACTCTGAAAACTATCTTTGCCAAAAACTTCGTCCAGCATTGTTTTAGCATAGTGGCCCCAATGCCAATCAATACGAAAAAAGAAAATACCATCATCAGATAGTAAATCTTTCATCAGTTTGACTCTTTCATAAAGCATAGAAAGAAAAGTATTACCACCTGCACCCCAAGTATTACGATATGCAAATTCTTCAATTACTGATGGTGATTTTTGCACTATCTCACCATCACCAATTTCTACACCAATTGTATAATCTATGCCCGCACTAAATGGAGGGTCAATGTATATAAGTTTTAAACCACCCTGTGCTTCTATTTCTTTTCGTAATGGACCATTTTTCAAAGATGAAAGAATAAGTTTGTTATCTCCCCAAATTAATTTGTTAGTCCAGCCAGTTATTTGTCTGCCAGTAGTATCAAAAAGAGAACTCTGTAAACCAATTTTATCCTCGCCCCTTGGCTCATCTATTTGTTCTATAACCTGAAATGGCAAAACAACATTGGTTACTTCATTTGTTTTTCCGTTCCACAAAAGCTCAACCTCACGATCGTCTTTAAACAATAAAAAACGGTACTTATCCGGCAATGGTTTCCCTGCCTCCAAGTATTTAATTACGTCTCTTTTTTCATTATCACTTAAAAACATAATAGATATTTATATTACTTAATTTACTCCTTTTTGACATAAATTTCAATCAGTCGTCCTTATAAGCAAAACTGTTTTAAAAACTTTTGAAATTCTTTTATTATAAATTCCGGACTTGCTTTCTGCGGGACCACGCCATCCGGTAAGGAATTTAATAATCGTGGTTTATTTAACAAATCCTCGTCTAGCAAAACAGCGATACCAGAATCGGTACACTTGCGAATCAACCTGCCAAAACCCTGCTTCAACATCAAGGCGGAAAGCGGCTCATAATACTCTGCAAAACTATCACCGCCCCTATCCTCAATCTCTTGTTTTCTTGCTTTTAATACAGGATGAAACGGCATACGATAAGGAATTTTATAAATAAACAAGCTTCTCAACGCCATCCCTGGCACATCTATCCCCTGCCACAAACTTTCAGTCCCAATCAAAGCAGAGTTCACGCTTCTTTTAAAATCTCTTACCACGCTTCCAACAGAAACGCCCCTATTCTGCCTCAACAACCAAATATTGTTTTCAGACAATGGTCCCAACAGCAAACTATATAAAGCATCAACCTGCTTATGGCTCATACAAAGAACCAACGCCCCGCCGTCGGAAGCCAAAATTGCCTTTTCCAAAAATTCTACACTCTTTTCAAAATGCTTGTCTTTGCCACCCGAATAAGCAATCCCCTCTGGAACATAAAATTTCACTTGTCTTACATAATCAAAAGATGATTTTAACAAATGGTAACCGATTTGTTCTTTATCAATAAAACAAGTTCCACATCTATCGGCAAAAAAATTAAAACTCTTATTCACAGTAAGCGTTGCAGAAGTCATAACTACAGAGGAAAAATTATCGTAAACGTAATCTTTTAAATAATGTGCAACCGAAAGCGGCGTGGCTTTGATTTCAACACTACGACCAAACCTTTCAAGATATTTAATGTATTCCTTTCCTTCGCTCAAAACACTATCAATGGATTCAATGAATACTTTGATGTTTTTAATCTTGACCTGCAAAATTTTCTGAACCCTAGAAGAACTGCTTTGGTCGGAAAATGTATCAATGATTTTTACCACATCTTTAAAATTTATTCTTATATTATTTAAAGAAGTATTTATTGCTTCCCTTATACCAGCTGGCACTTCACCGAGCATTGCATAAGTGCTGAACCCATCGCTATTATTTTCTGGCACTGCCTGCGGGAGAATTAAATCAAACAAATTGCCTGCATTTGCTTTTACGCTTTTTTCTTTAGAATCAAACTCCTCAAACTTTGGAACCAACTCAGGATTATCTCTTGCGATGCCTTCCAAATAAGACTTGGCACCAGATTTACCAAATAATCTATTAAAAAGATACTGTGCCCCATCATACGAAATTATATTTTCCCAGGCAGATGTAGCATCGTCCTCTAAATAATGTGCCTCGTCAAATACCAAAAATTTAGCTTCTCCAGGAAAAACAGTGTGACTATAAACTTTTTTAACCTCATCGCCTTCTTCCGACTTCTCTTCTTCAACTACAATTCCGGAAAGAGTTAATGCGTGGTTCACCACAACAATATCAGCGTCTTTTGCTTTTATTCGTGCCTTTGCCAAAAAACATTTCTGCTTTTCGTAAAGTTCGCACGTTCCGTTTCCACAAAGCTCGTCGAAATTACAAACATCTTGCTCAATTCTTTTTGGAATTCTTTCCTTAAACCAATATGGAAGCTCATCCCAGTCCCCCCTTTCCGTTTCTACAATCCAGGAAACGATTAAAAGATACGACAGCCTGGTTGAAAATTTAATGCCTTCTTGTCCAAATTCATACAAAGACCTTTGCGATAACTCTGCCTGAACTTCTTCGCTAAATTCCTCAAACTTTTGCAAACATACATAATTTTTCTTTCCCTTTAACAAAGCAACCCGTAAATCTGGATTTATAATATCTCTTAAATGCGGAATCTCTTTAACAAAGAGCTGGTCCTGCAATGCTTTTGTGTGCGTTGAAATAATAACCGGTACTCCATTTTTCATTGAAAACAGAAGTGCGGGAGTAAGATATGCCTTTGATTTTCCTATTCCTGTCCCCGCCTCTATAACAGCGTGTTTGTGCTCATTGAAAGCCGAGGCAACAATCGAAGCCATTTTCCTTTGCTCCGGTCTGTCTTCAGAATAATCCATTTCTGAATCAGAGGGTTTTGGAAGCAGAGATGGATTAAAAAATTTATCCATTTCCGCAACATCAATTTTGTTGCTCTCGATAAACTCTAACATTTCCTGGGATGCGTTCTCTTTTCTGTAAGGTTCGTATTGGGAAACTAAATCAGAAATACTTTCAACCCGCTTCTCATCTCCCGACAAAAAATTACACCACCACCATCCAATAGCTTTTGCTAAATAATTTAACGCTTCACGTTTCTTTTTGTTTCTCTTTGAGTATTCCTTTTGTAAATTATCAATTATTTCAAACTCAATCTGACTGTCAGCCAATGCCCGGTGAGGCATTTCTTTTATGCCAAAGTACTGTGTTAATGCGGCGGTTGAATGCCCTATTACATTCGTTGGCAGAACAAAAAAAGCAAACTCCATTGAATCATATTTCTCGCCAAGCTTAAACCCGTGCCTTTCAAGCATTGGAAAATCAAAAGAAAAACCATTGTGTGCAACAACTGGGTTTTCCCCGATAAAATCTTTAAGTCGAGACAAAACTTTTGCTAAATCCGGGGCATTCTTCAACATATCTTCGCTAATCCCGGTAACCCTTTTTATTGTTTCAGGTATCACGCCTTCATATTTGATAAAAGACGAATATGACCCGTTGATTTTATTATTCTTAATCAAAACAGCCCCCACTTCAATTATGGAAGAATGTTCTAGATCCAAACCCGTTGTTTCAATATCTAAAACAACGTATTCAAAATATGTTGGCTTTTTTCTAAATTTTGCTTTCATTAATATAACTCTAATTTAGTCCTTTTTGACACAAATTTCAACACGCACTTCCCGTTATTGATAACTACCTCTAAAAATGCCAAAATGAAGGTAAATTACAACAATGTTGATGGATAACGATGAAAAATGTAGAGCCGAATATAAGGACCAGATATTAAGAGATTTAATGAAATCTGCTGAATCTTTTTCTGACGCGGAACAACGAGCTGAACAAAAAGTAGAAATTTATTTGAGCGAAATAGATGAACCAGCCACCTTAGAAGAGGGAAAAAATATCCTAGAAGAACTAAAAAAACAAAAAGCAATTAAAGAATATAGTAAGTTGGAAGAAAAAGAAATATTCCCAAAAAAAGGAAACTCGAAGCCCTCCGTGTTTGCGGTTGAAAGAAGCCCAGAGATATTAAATAATTATGAATACTACAACTCCATTGAAGAAGCAACAATTGACGATCACCCGATTCACATGGTTGTTACAAATATAGAATATTGCCCCAAAGACTTCATTAAATATTTGAGAAAAAAACAAATTATCTCCCTAAAAAATGTCGGCGGAGAAAAAATTAAAAAAATAACTATAATAAAAATGAAAGACGGTAAAAAGTTAATTGCCGTTAATGACAACCTTGCCGAAACGAAGGAGATAAAAGATTACTCAGAATGGTGGCAAATTTTTATTAAAGAGACCGAGGAAAGGAATATGCGACCAGAAACGAGGAGTAATGTTAAAACAATTTCAAAAGATATGGCAGATTATTTTAATTATAATACCCAAAAATGCCCAATCTATATGGGTGGTAAATATAAACCAACGGAGATTTTTACTGGCAGAGGCGACGATGCAAAACTTAATCCAGATATAAAAACAGAACCTATAACGGAAAAACAATATTTAATCCGTAGGAAAAGAAAAACAAAAAAATAACTTACCAATACTTACCAATTACTTACCTGTAAATTATACATTCAAAATGCCGAATAAAAACCGGCTTTTTTGTTTGCGCTGGTAAGATTGAGGTAAGTTTCTCTGTTGTGAGAAAATTGGGTATGCTACCGAAAATCGCCATCGAAGAATTTAAACAGTTGTATTTTAAAAATTACAAAATACAGCTTTCCGACAAAGAAGCAACCCGTCGAGCCAACAACTTTGTGGCTCTTTATGATGCCGTATACGGCGACGACCCTCGCTTATTCAAAAATATTAAAAATAATAATGTGAGTAATATTAAATAAAAATTAACTTTGTTTTTGATGTTGGCTTTAGGCGAAAGAGATAACGCTCGCTAGCCTAAAGTCTACATCAGAAACGGCGAGCGTTATGAACGAAAAAAATAAAAAAAATGGAAAAAGATTAGTCGTTTGCTTCTCTGATAAAGACAAGAAAAAAAGTCCTATAACCCTGGAAGAACCGACTGATAGCTATTTAAAAGAATTGAATGAAAAAGGATATGGCAATTTTGAAACCGCCAACTGCTTCGCTGCCACGGAAAAGGAATTAAATGAACTACGATCTAAACTTAAAAAACCTTATTTAACAAAGCGACGAAAAGAATTTCTTTCAAAACTCAATGAGGTTTTCGCAGATGTCGATGTATGTAAAGATTCGGATGGCATGCCAGTTGAAGAGCGGGAAAAAAGAAAAAGAGAATTAATAACTGCCTTTGATAATCATTGCTCCGCTTCAGTGTATGTTATTACCAAGAATGGGTTACAGCCAAAATGGTTCATAGATGAAGACAAAATTGATGAAGAAACTCAGACAAAATATATCAATATTATTAATGGCGTTATCGAATTTTCTAAAAAGCATGGTGCCATGGGAGATCCCGTAAAGGACGTTACTCGAATCTTGAGAATACCGGGATACTATCATCTTAAATCAGACCCATACTTAATTACCGAAGAAAAAGGTAATGAGAAAATTTATACTTTGGATGAATTAAAATCATTCTTTTGGGTTGAAGGAAAAAGTAAATCAGCAAATAACAACTCTCAAAGCTTTGGCGAGATACCTGCCAATGTATCTCCAGAACTCGAAGCTCGATTAAATATTGCGCTGGAAAATGATAAAAAGCTGAAAGAAACATGGTTTGGCGAAAGAAAAATGCCGAAGGACAACAGCCGTTCTGGCTATGACATGGGGGCTACCCAGCTGTTAATTGCACATGGATTTACTAAGCCAGAAGTTGTAGCACTTTTGCGTATTAATCCTTCTGGGAAAAATATTGATGCAAGCGATGAGTACTTAAAGAAAACTGTTGGAAAGGGCGAAGAAAATCATATATATCAACTGCCGCCCAATCTCCAAGAATATAAAATTGACACAAGCGAGTTTGGAGTTGTAAGGATAAAAAAAGAAAGCTTTGAATACCAAGTATGCTCAATTGAAAATGAAAAAGATGGGACAAGGGCAACAATTACGCTGTCTCAAGATAACAAAGTACTAAATAAGAATAGATTTCTTTTGAGCTCTGCCCATAGTAGAAAAATGTTTGCAAATGATTGTACCAAAAACGAAAAAAATGAAACTAATGAAAAAATAAAAGGTCAAATAATCGATATTGAAGAAATATTAAAAAGACTCTTCGTCTCCAATAAAAAAGAGGACGTAAAAGAAACGCCTATAACAGAAGAAGAAATTTCAGAAGCTGAAAAATTATTAAAATCGCCCACGCTTCTTTACGACATAAAATGCCTTTTCTCAAAACTTCTCATAGCTAGAGAAGAAAAAAACTGCCTCCTGATTTATTTAAGCGGAACTTCCAGAATTTTGGATTCGCCCGTTTCACTTACTGGAAAGGGCGAGAGCTCGGTGGGTAAATCATATCCGGTAAGTAAAATTTTAATGTTGTATCCAAAGGATTGTTATGTGGATATAAGCGATGCCACAAAAATGAGCTTCTACCATGCCAAAAAAGACGCCTTCAAACACAAAATAATAGTGCTATTCGAAAAACCAGGGACAGAGCAGACCGATTATTCCATCAGGACAATGCAATCGGAAAAAAAATTAAAACTGCAGATCACCGTGAAAAATCCCGAAACCGGAGAGTATGAAACGGTAATAAAAGAAGTGGATGGACCAGTCGCGTTTATAACAACCACAACCAGTCCGAATATACATCCCGAAAATGAAACAAGGTGTTTTTCCTTTTACGGAGATAACAGTGAAGAGCAGACATTAAACACTTTTGAAATGACAGATGCAAAATACAGAGGCATCCAAGAAATTTCAGAGAAAGAGCTGATAAAGTTCAGAAACATTCAAAAAATTATAAAAGCGTACCCGGTTTTAATTCCGTATGTGGAAGAAATTAGAAAAAAATTCCCGCGTAAAGTTATCCGAGTAAGAAGGGATTACGGTCGACTATTGGCTCTGATAGAAGTAATAACTGTTTTATACCAGTTCCAAAGACAAAAAGAAGAAAAACACGGCAAGGAATATTTGGTTTCAACTTTAGCTGATTACCATATAGCCAAAGTGATCGCGGAGGATGTACTCCGCCAGACGATATTTGAACTTCCGCCTAAAAGCAAACAGCTGATGAAAACAGCAAAAGAATTATTGGAAAGAAAAAAAGAGCAAGGAAAGGATGAAACGTTTACCATAAGAGAACTATCCCAAAAAACAGGCGATGACTATGATACGGCCAGCAAATGGTTTGCCCCTGCATTTGAACGAGGGTACTTCGAGATCAAAGAAGAGCACAGGGGCTCCAAAGCGGCGCAGTATGCTTTAGCTGAACACAAAACCGAAGATACGGTTATCATCCCCAGCGTTGAAGAATTAGCCAGACTATACCCCGATTGTTTGGGAGAAATATACGATCCTATTACGGGAGAAAAGATTCAAATAGAAAATCTTAATTCTACCGATGTACCGACGCCAAGTGTGGGCATATAGTATACACATTTTGTATACTATATGCTCTCGCAATGTATCGGGACATCGGAACAAAATATTATGACAAATACAAAAAAACAAAACAATAAATTAAACCCCAAACAAGAACTTTTTTGTAAGCTCTATGCCACGGATAGAGAGTTTTTCGGTAATGGAACCCAGGCATACATTAAGGCCTATAAGCCAGACCGAGTGAAAAAGGGCTGGTATAAGTCGGCTCAAAGTGCTGCATCAAGATTGTTATCAAATGTAATCATTTGTGAGCATCTCAATAAGTTGTTGGAGTCCGAGGGTTTGAATAATTCGTTTATAGACAAACAATTATTATTTATTATCACCCAACATTCTGACTTGAATGCGAAAATCCGCGCCATCCAAGAATATAACAAGATAAAAAGGAGAATTACAGAACAGGTAGATCATACCAGCCATGTATTCCTTATAGACTGATTTGATGAAAAATGATATAATAAAATTGTTGAGGTTAATGGATTAAGCAAAAGTTCCGCTTATTAAAAAAAATAGGATATTAAAAAGGGTCGGGACTCTGTTAACCTCAACAATTAACTTTTGCTTCCGGCCCTTTTTAGTTTGTAAAATTATGCAAAACACGAATCAACCAATTAAATATATTATTTATTGCCGTAAGTCTTCCGAAACAGAAGATAGGCAGGTTTTATCTATTGAATCACAAAGGAACGAGCTTGAAGCTGTTGCCAAACGGGAGAACTTGAAAGTGGTTGAAACAATAGAAGAATCTCACTCGGCTAAAAAACCCGGCAGGCCCAAATTCGCCGAAGTAATCGCAAAAATGGAAAGTGGTTTTGCTAATGGACTTTTAGTATGGAATGCTTCGAGAATATCAAGGAATTCCGTTGACACTGGAAGGATTGTTTATTTAATGGATGAAAAAAAGTTGCTTGAAGTTAAAACTCCCAGCCAAACATTTCACGATACTCCCAATGACAAATTTCTACTTAGTTTGTTTTGTAGTCAAGCAAAACTGGAAAATGATAACAAGGGAATAGATGTTAAAAGGGGTTTAAGGACAAAATGCGAAAAGGGGCTGTACCCTGCCCCAGCTCCCACTGGTTATAAAAATAATAAATATGAAGAGCGAGGTAATAAGCAAATTTACCCGGATCCTGAAAGGTTTGATTTAGTTAGAAAAATGGCCGATACGATGCTTACGGGTCTTTACTCTGCCCCAGCAGTTAGAAGAATGGCAACAAACGAATGGGGCTTTAGAATGCCCAGTGGCAAACAAATGAGCATTAACACAATGTATTATATTTTTACAAACCCTGTTTATTACGGGATGTTTGAATATCCAAGAGGGAGCGGGCTTTGGTATAAAGGAACCTATAAAGCCTTGATGACTCCGGAAGAATACGACAAAATACAGGTGATTCTCGGTAGGAAGGGCAAACCTCGTCCCAAGACGCATATTTTCGCCTTTACGGGGCTTATGCGATGCGGTGAGTGCGGAGCTATGATAACAGCCGAGGAGAAAATTAAGAGGCAAAAAAACGGCAATACACACACTTATATTTATTATCATTGCACGAAAAGGATAGACAAAAAATGCACACAAAAATATATTGAGCAAAAAGAATTAGAAAGACAAATCAAATTGGCTGTTGATGACCTTACTATTCCCGCTGACCTGCACGAATATGGATTGAAATGGGTTAAAGAGAATAATGCCAGTAAAGTGATAACAAACGAGTCCGTGCTTGATACACAAAATAGAGCGTATAAAGAATGTTTGAAGAAAATATCCGGTTTGATTGATATGCGAGCCAACGGCGAAATAAACGAAGAAGAATTTAAAATGAAAAAAGATCCCTTAATGGCAGACAAGAAGCACTGGGAGAATGTTTTTAATACAACTGGGAATGATGTTGATGCGTTTGTAAAAAAGGCGGATGAGGTCTTTGATTTTGCCAGAGATGCAAAAGCAAAATTAGAAAAAGGAGAGCCTTATAGCAAAAAATCAGTCTTATCACGATTAGGTTCGAACCTCCTGCTAAAAGACGAAATGATAGCAATTGACTTGGAGCATACACTAATCCCCTTAAAAGATGTCGTAAAAGAAAATAAGAGGTTAGAACCTCTTAAAATCGGGCTAAATAGAGCCGAAATAGAAGAACTTTACACTAAAAGTTCTGTTATGCAGGGGCGCTGGGAATCGAACCCAGACCAAAGGTTTTGGAGACCTCT